>JBEKCX010000488.1:0-9963 GCA_050014655.1 Occallatibacter sp.
GACGAGCCGCTGTATGCCCTCGCTGGCTTGTGGGACGCCTGGAAGAATCCGGCCGGCGACTGGTTGCAGAGCTTCTCAATCATCACCGTGAAGGCCAGCGCCGCGATGAGCACCATCCACGACCGCATGCCTGCCATCCTGATGCCGCCCGAGTACGATGAGTGGCTCGATCGTGGCGAGACCGAGCGGCCACCCACCCACTTGCTCCGTCCATTCCCCGAGACCACGCTTCAGATCCACCCTGCAAACCCCAAGATCGGAAACGTACGCAACCAGGGCATCGACCTGCTCGACCCCCCGTAGGCGCGTCAGTCACCCTGGTCACAAAATCGAGACCCGAGGCACCAAAGTATGTTGGCTAAATCAGCGCGCCGAGTTCCGGGGCCTCCCACCGTCTCAAGGAGGGTCTGTTGTGCTACCCTCTGCGGTGTATGAACAGCCCAAGCATCAAGGTTCTGGTTGAACAGATGAGTTTGTTGGGATCATCGGATGGCGATCTCCAGAGGGTCGCGACAGTGTACGTTGGTCACACTGGAGAATATCGCGTTTACGCGCCTTCAAGGGCGAGTGGGAGCGCACTCGAATGGGTTGGGAACTTGTGTGTTCGGACTCAAGCACCAGACGGACGCGGTGAAATCGATGCTCCGAACTACCTAGCAGAGCAGGTAATCAGCCTGGTAAAGCAGCAGCTCGAAGTTGACAGTGAGCCAGAACCGGAAAGAAAGAGGATTCTTAAGTCAGCGGGACATGCAGTCTGGGAAACCGCAAAGGATCTTCTGGTGAGGTACGCGGTTGGAATGTCGAAACCGGGACCGTAGCCAGTTTCGCAAAGGATGCGGGCTGTGGGATCCGAGCCTGACCGCCCGGACCAACACGCAGCACTGCCCCACTCCGCCGGGTTCGCAGGCCGGTCGGGGCGATACGTCAGGATCGCCGCAACCCTCCTTACCCTCAGCGATCCACACACTCAAAGCGAATGGAATGGCACGAAGTCGTCTTCAACGGGATTACTGAAAAATCTCTCGCGAATGTCTGGAAGGGCCTTGCGTGCTTCAGAGTTTCCTAAGCCCTTTAGTGAGGGGATCTCGCGGGCACCATCGAGTTCAAATCTCTTGGTGGCGATGAGGGGACTAATCCGGGTCACTTGCTGCCTGTCCTTCACCAGATGCTGCGCCATTCCGTGGGCCGAGGAAGATTGGGCAACGAGGAAGACATCAGCAATTTTGTCCGCCCATCCGAATTTGCCAAGCGAATGGCTACGACCCCAATTGACATCGAGTGGTGGCGTTGTGCAACCGAGGCTCAATATCTGAATCTGATCGACCGGCCAACCAAGAATCCCGATTGCCTCAACCGTCGCAACTGCAATCGGATTGTTAGCCCACATTCCGCCGTCAATGAGAGGAGTACCAGAGTCCGCCACGTAGGTAGGAAAGAATGTGGGAGCTGCCGCAGTCGAAAGAGCAACCTCAACAGCCTTGCATTTATAGTCATGTGCCAGCCTGGGGTGGTGTGCGGTCTTCCAGACGTGTACCTCACCCGTCTCAATATTCAAGGAGGGAATCACGAGTCTCTTACGGCTTTCCCCGAGCTTGCGATCGCCAAAGACATTGGTTAGTGCTATTTTCAGGGGGAGCGGATCATACTTTGCTCGGAACAAACTTTTGAGAAATCGAAAGCGGCGATTGCCGCTAAAGATGCTGGGACCGTAATCCTCATAAAAGCTGAGGATGTCCTTGGCGCTCATGCCCATTCCCAAACCCAGAGCAATGATGCCGCCCGTTGAAGTTCCGACGATGAGATCAAAGTAGTCGGCCACGTTCCTTCCAATCGCGTCTTCGATAGACGCAAGAAAAGATGCAGGGAAGACTCCCTTGATTCCACCGCCGTCAATTGAAAGAATGCGTCTCATCTGATTTTTGTCGGTCATGCGGCTTGATGCTCCGGCTTGACAGGATGAGTTCCCCCACCTTCCCAAGAGCCTGTAAAAAACCAAACTTCATAGAAGTACAACCAAAATGCTGTCCAGGGAACAATGCAGTCTGCCACACTGAAAAGGGAATTCCATTCATGAGCCTGATGGAGACACAGACTCTTGTCTTCAGGATAGTAGTGGGGGAGACAAGTAGCCCCATCGCGAACCTTAAGCTCGGGGTTCAATACTTTCACCTTTGGTCGTAGCCCAATCGTCAATTCGACCTGAACGGTGTACTCATTGCTCATTGGTGCCGGTCTAATCTTGCCAACCCATGTGACTGAGCGTTGACGCTGATGCAATGTGACCCTGAATTCAGGACGCAGAGTGCTCATTCGGAACATCTGCTCGACGAGGGTAAGCCCTCTCGGCTTCGGATTAAACCTAGTCGCCATGAAATGTATTCGGTCTAATTGAGGTTCCGACGGTCGTTGATATTACACCGGCGCTAGCGGTTTTTAATAGTGCCGCGCTCCGCGCAGCCTGGAACGCTCTCGCCTGCTTTTTGACCGCCTCCTTCGTAGGCTCTCCGACCAGAATCTCCAGAATGCTTGCGCTCTTCTGCATCTCTGATGCAGAGGTAAGCTGCTTCCATACCGAGCAGAGTTGGGAAATCCCTTCGATGAAGGCAGCGTAGCTCGCGGGATCATCCCAACGCTCACTCAGGTCTTCGCTCGGATTGGCTGGATTGAGAACGTAAATACGGCCCGGCATCGCTGTATTGATTGCTCCCTCGATTTCCGTCAGGATCGTGGTCATAGCCTCAGAAGCCGAGGCATGCCCACGATAAAACTGTGCGGCCAACGTCGTGAGAACCATAGAAATGGGAGCTTCGTCGCAGCGATTTTGGTAGTAAATGTCACGCCACCGCTTCAACAGTTGAACCACATGCTTCAACGTAGCCTTCTCGTGGCTAGCTTCTTGCGCCGGAATCGGTTCGGCGTCGGCAGCGAATGCGTGCTTTGAGAACTCAACGAAGAGCGTTATCGCGCAGCGATCTTCAAACCAATCTGCGTAGCCCCTTGGATTCGACGGCTTCCATGCTTGCGACTGCCTGTCTGGAACGACGATGCAATCCCTCCCGGATTTTGGGTCGGGGCAGGCCGGCAAAATGTCCAGGTGAAATTCATTGGCGTAATTGAGCCTGACACAGCGGTTCTTGACCTCAAGCAGTTCGCGATACACTTTGTGCTCACGAAGACGGTGCGCCACATGCTTCAACAAGTCCAGAGGCGATCCCATCTGACTCGCCGGAACCTGAAACTCGCAGACAAAGTCCAGATCATACTCTTCACGCCCCAAGGGCTTCACAGTCGTCCCAATGCGCATCGACCCCTGCGGATATATAGTTGGCTCATATGAGGCGACAGCGCTGCCCTCCACGTCCAGCCAACGGCAGACCGCTTCGTAGCGAGCAACTGCTTCGTCGTAACGTGTTGGAGTGAGTTGGAGTTCTTCACAAACGCGGGCCAGCAGGTCATCCAACTGAGATTGCCGGGTTTCGAGAAAAGTCTGATTCATCATAGTCCAATACCTCATATACGCCGATAGTCGAAGTTTAGCATAATTAGCGAACTGAATGTCAACACCATCCGTGAACTTTATTTGCTTGCGGCATGTCAATCTCGCGGTATACTGCAAACAGCCCAAGGAGGCAAGATGCCGAATATCGGCGACAGAATACGTGAAATTCGAGAGGCCAGGACTCTGACACAAGACCAGTTAGCTGATCGAAGTGGTGTCAGCAAAGGGTTTATAAGTGACATTGAAAACAACAAGCGCAACCCGAGTTCCGAATATGTACTGAAGATTGCTAATGCGCTCGGAGCTTCGATCGACTACCTGCTGAGAGGAGACGAGGCATCACAGCCATCCTCGCGTGGACCTGTGACGATTCCACCTGAGCTCGCGGAAACAGCCGTTCAACTAACGCTCACCTATTCTCAGACGGTCGAGCTACTGGAAGCGCACAAATCGGTCATTGCGAGACGCAGCAATAAGGAAATTAAGAGATTTGAGGTAGATGATTGGATCGCTCTGCACAAGGCCATAAAGACTGTCTTTGGTTAGACCATGCCTACAAAACTTCACAAGAACCCGACGATTTACACGCTTGCTACTGATCTTGGTTTGAAGGTGACGACTGATCCTGTCGCCGCAATCAAAGATCACTGTCATCGCCAGATCAAGCGATTCCTCAAAGAGTTCTCCCATTGCACCACGCTGAGTAGCCTCTTGGGTCTCGCTGCGCAAAAGCTGGGGACGACATTCCGAGAGATTCACTACGACGCCGACCTCGTTCAACTCACGAAGGAGTACGCTGATCGTGGCGAATCTTGTGCCGTGTTCTTCAATAGCGAACTCACCAACGATGTCTACGGTGTCACCTTTAAACTGCTTCGGCCAGGGAAGTTTGATCTCCCCTATATCTCGCTGATTGACTGCCGAGGAAGCAAAAAGCAAAGGTGCTATTTCACAAAATGGCACGAGTTGGGGCATTTGCTGATCTTGACGGACCAGCGGCGTCTTGCCTTCAAGAGAACTCATGCTCTACATGAATTGAAGAGTCCTGAAGAGTCGATGGTGGATGTGATCGCAGGCGAGTTCGCTTACTACGCACCGATGGTGCGTCCATACGCGAAGGGGGATCTCACGTTTGAGGCAATCGACGCCGCTCGCACTGCTCTGTGTCCTGAAGGCAGTTACCATTCGGCTCTGATTGGCCTCGTTAGGGTTTGGCCTACTCCCTGTGTCCTGGTGGAGGCCAAGTGGGCGGGCAAGAAAGCATCCGAACCCGCGCAGGATTTCTCGTCATTCGCTCTGAGAGCTGTTAGTGTGCTCGTGAATGACTCAGCTCGTCAGCAGGGCATTCAGCTTCACAAGAACTTCCGTGTCCCGGAGCGGTCAGTCATTCATTCGGTCTTTTCTGAATCGTTGTCCGAAGGGACGGGCGTAGAAGACTTGTGTTGGTGGGAGTCCAGCGATGGAACCCGTCTTGAGAAGCGCGAGATTCGAGTATCTGCAAAGAGAATTGGGGACACCATACACGCTCTCTTAATTCCTCGATGACTAAAGTTGCCTCGCCCACGCGTAAGATGTTCGTCGGAATCAAAGTGCCTTTGTCTCTCGCTCGCCTGCTGACAGACTTCCGTCGAACACAACTTATCGACGACGAAGGCATTCAATGGTCAGGCCCTAACGATCTGCACATCACCCTGAAATTCATTGGTGCTGTGGCCGCCACGACGATCACACAGATACTTGGCAAGCTGGGGAATATCCACTCCGCGCGCTTTGAAGTCTACCTTTCAGGTGCCGATGTATTCCAGGATGTCGGAGTCCTTGTCGTCGATATGCAGAGGGATGTAGAGCTGATGTCCTTGCAGAGCACGATTGCGGCAGCACTCAGCGGTGACGGGGCTTCTTCGAATGGGCCAGCCTATCGGCCGCATATCACCTTGGCACGCTGGAAGAATATAGCAACCGATCAACAGAGCTCTCAAGATGTTATACGGACCCAACTTGACCAATACTGTCAGGCTCTTCCCGCGAAGAGCTTTCTCGTTACAGAGATCATCCTGTACGAGACTGTTTCAGGACACTATCGCATCGTAAAAGAGTTCAAGGTAGACGGCTGATTGCTGCTTCTTATTTGCCCAGCGCCGCCGCGGCGGTGTCTCCCAACGCAGAGGGTGTGCGACGGTCCCCGATGATGGGGCGCTCGCGGTCACGCTTTCGGTAGCTAAACCATTGCGTTAGTGACTGCTTGCCTGAGACCACACATTGCAGGTGTTATGTGCTCAATATATCCGTGCCCAATCAGAAGCCGTTGCTTGCCCGCATCGTAGTTAAGCGTAAAAGTGCATTAGCCCCTCCACCGAAAACCCCTCCAGCTTGTACCCCTTCAGCGTCGAGATCTTCGGCTGATTCACGCCCAGCAGCCGCGACGCCTCGGTCTGTGTCAGCTTGCGTTCCGCCAGGATCGCGTTCAGCGAGGCCGCCAGCAGCGCCTTCGTCCCCAACTCTTCCGCGTTGGGCAACCCATACGTCGCCTTCGCATGGATCATGCTCGCCAAAATCTCCACACTACTCAATCAAAGTTAAGAACAGCCTTTTACAAGGCTGATCCGGGGATTATTACAAGGCTGATCCGGGGATTAAGCGGAGGCGGTGGCCGCCGAGGCGGGTGAAGAGTTCGCCGCGGCAGGTGAAGATCAGGATCTGGGTCCGGGTGGCAGCATGCGTGAGGAGGTCGAACATCCGTTCCATGCGTTCGGGGTCGGAGTAGACGAGAGCATCGTCGAGGATGATCATGGCGGGCTTTCCGCGCTCGACGAGCATGTCGGCAAAGGCGAGGCGGGTGAGGACGGCAATCTGCTCCTGGGTACCATCGGAGAGGCCGGTGAAGGATTCGGTCTGCTGGAGTTCGCGGACGATGCCGGTGATCTGGAACTCTTCGTTGCAGTGGATAGCGGCACCGGGGAAGAGCGCCTGGAGGTAGGGCGTGACGCGGCGGACGATGGGCGCCATGTAGCGCTCCTTCGCAGCCTGTTCGGCGGTTTCAAGGTATTGGAGCAAAAGTTCGAGGATCTTGAGCTCTCGTACATAGCGGGCGCAGGCTAGCTCAAACGATTCCGCTAAACGCTGGGCGCCGACGACCTGCTCCTCGATGCCTACCCCTTCTTCACGCTCGATGCGGCTTTCGAGGACGGCGATCTCCTGCTTGGTCTGTTGGCGGTCAGCGAGATAGGCATCCTTCGCCTGCTGATAGCGGGCGATACGGGCGTCCATGCCGGCGACTGTTTCAGCGGGCCGGGTCTTCTGCATATTGTCGATTAGCGACTGCTGGGCGAGAAGGGCGTCAGTCGAAGCGCTGAGTCGTTCAGCCAAGGCCTCGGCGGACTCTTGCATAATCAGATGGTCGCGCTCCCGTGTGATTCTCATCTGTTCTTCAACCGCTGAATTCTTCTTGCTTTCGGATTGCGCGTGGAGGCGAAGCGCGCTGGCGTGCTGCTCTTCGAGTTCAGGAAGGGGCGCGCGCGCGATAGCGACCTTGTCGGATGCTTCGGACTCGTTCTGTTCTTCGGCACACAGAGTTTCACGGGCAGCATCGAGCTCGGGGAGTACCTCCAGACCGGCGGCGGCCATGCCCGCCTCAAGGCGAGTGCGGAGGACCGAGATCTGATTTCGGAGAGCCTCTACGCCAGCGTCGATCTTCTGGGCCGGGTCGGCGGGGGTGTGGCTGGTGACCTCGATACGGGCCTGTTCGAGTTGCCGCTCGCAGAGCTGCCGGGCGGCGCATTGCTCTTCGGCCTGCTCGATGCCGGCGACGGAGAGGATCTGCAGGGCATTGCGAAGTGCTCGGGCTTCCTCAGACTGACGGGCGAGCAGGACTACACGGTCCTGAATGCCAGGCTGGATGCGAATGGTGCCGATGCCCGTGATAGTGATAACCGCATCATGAATGACAGGAATAGCACCGGCCAGGGCAGGCCCGCCATTCACCTGAACAAGGTCGGCAGCAGCGGGCAGAAGGTCAAAGGTGATATGAGTAGCCTGAGCTTCAAGGATGGCTTCTGTCTTGCGAAGGTTCTTGTCGAGATTGCGAAGGTTGGTGAGATCCTTTTCGGTGAGCGAAAGGGACGAGAGGCGCGCAGTGAGGTCGTTGACGCGCGCCTGAGACTGGTCGGCAAGTTCGAGACGTGTTTCGAGCGAGAGCAGGTTCCCCGATGTCACAGCTAGGTCAACGACGGTTCGCGCAGTGCGCAGCGTGTGTCCGGCCCGGTCACAGACCTCGGTGGCTTCAGCGAGGAGTCGCTTTTGTTGGTTCAATGCGGCGCCGGCTTGACGAAGGGTGGCGAGCGCCGATGATTCTTCGGCAGTGAGGGACTGGACACGCTCCTCGGCCCGAAGCAGATTGCTCTGCTGCTCCTTTCGGGTTTCGGCATCCCTCGTCGCGGAGACAAGACGGATTTCGCACAGGCGCAGCGTTGTGGCTGCGCTATTTTCCTGATCCTCAAAGCGCTGCGCTACGTCTCTCTTTTGCCGGGCTTCGACAAGAAGGTCGTCGGTGCGTGCCTCTTCGCCGGCGATGTCGGCCTCGGCGAGTTTGCGTTTTGCGGTCTGGAGTGCCCCAATGTCCTGAACGAGACTCCGCTGTCTCTCTTCAAGTGTGGTTACACTCTGCTTCGCTCGGTCCAGTTCCTCGACTGCTTCCTTATAACGACCTGCGGGCTTGCCGAGACCACTTCTGATCTTTGCGAGTTCTCCTCGAACACTTGCCAGCAAGGTCTTGCCGCGCGTGCCACCGGTGAGCGCACCCACTTCTTCTTCCAGACAGCCGTGGATGGTTTGCCGGGCCGAATCGGGGAGATTGGGCTGATCGACCGAGTCTCGCTGGGTGACCCAAAGCGCCGCCCACATGCCGACGTTATCTGCCTTTGAACCAGTTTTGCCAGCCTGGGTAAAGTTGAGGATACGCTGAAGCTGCTCCTCGGCCGCCTCGCCGTGGTGAACGGTGCCGTCTGGCAGCGTGAGGCGAGCGTACGGCTCCTTGTGCAGAAAACGCTTCTCGATCCGGTGTAAGCCCGTGGGGAGCTCGAACTCCAATGAGATGACGGGCGACGTCTTGTTTGTATGGTGCTGCATGGCAACAACACTGGCCGCTTTAGATACGTGCCGTTCAAAGAGGACGCCACGGATGGCCGCGAGCAGGGTGGACTTGCCGAACTCGTTACCCTCAGCGAGGACGTTGACCCCGTCGATGAGGCCTGCAAGGACGACGGGGTCGGTGAACTTGCGGAAGTGTTCGAGACGAAGCGAACGGATCTTCATCGGGTCTCCGCTGCGAGTCGCATGTGCAGGACGTAGAGCCGCTGGAGCGCCTCGGCAGCGAGTTCACGGTCGGGGTTGTGGGCGTCCTGTGCGAGCCCTGCGAGCCGGTCGGCGGCGACACGCACGAATCCTACGTGGTCAATGGCCTCGAGATCGGCTACTGAAGGCTTGAGGAAGAGTGCGTTTGCTTCGAGCCTGAGCGTTCGTAGCGCGCTGCCGAGGCCGGTGTGGATGATCTGTTCGAAGTGTTCGCGCGCAACCAGATCGAGCGTGCCGTCCACGCGGAGCTGCAGCAAAACGCGGCTGAGGTCGGGGTGCAGGGTTCGTATCCGGGTTTCAAGCGCAGACACATCCTCAAGTGAATTCAGCGTGGCATTCTCGCTACGCCAAATGAATCTTCCGGACTCAATATGTGTCACCTTCGGCAGGGTTGCGGCTGTCACCTCTACCAGCAGCACCTCGCCGCCGCCCGTGCCGCCGAGGTCGAAGCCATCCGGCTCCGGTGTCCCCGAGTACCAGGTGCGATCATCGACGCGGCTAGCGCCGTGCCAATCACCGAGTGCGAGATAGTCCAATCGCGCGGTTGCGGCACGGTCTGGGGCCAGTAGGTTGTTGGTTGTATAGTCGGTCGAGCCGAAGCTCCGCACAGAGCCGTGCGCCAGCCCGATCCGCAGCGCGCCGGGTGGGGTGACGGCACTCTCAAATGCAGCAGTCGGGTCTCCACTCATGTGGCGATGTGTGAGGATCGCAGGAATAACCCAAGCAGAGCCGTCGGCGATGGGCCGGGGTTCAGGTGTGATGTGGATGACAATATTGGGCGGCATCGTGCTACGCAACAGGCGTTCCCAAGGGGAATTGGCAGTGTGGGCGTCGTGGTTGCCTGGGATGAGGTGCCACTGGACATCTGGAAACTGACGCATGCGCTCGATGGGCCGGAGCAGCATATCGAGCCCTGGATGTGCACCGTCATAAATGTCGCCAGCGACGAGTACGGCCGATGCTTGGTGCTTAATGGCGAAGTCGCCGATGCGGGCGATGACCTCTAAGCGCTCCGCGCGAAGAACGGCCAAGGTTTCATCATCGACGAAGCCAAAGGGCTTTCCGATTTGCCAGTCGGAAGTGTGGAGGAAACGCATCGTATCCTAGCTTACCGC
>JBEKCX010000489.1:0-4709 GCA_050014655.1 Occallatibacter sp.
TGCCCACTACAACCGCGAGGGCTTCATCGACACATTCTTCACATCCTTACCGGGTAAGGTCCGCTTTCTCAAGTGCCTTACCGAGTGGCCCTGCTACGGCAGCTCTGAGTACACCTTTTCTGACGTGGAGTGCGCAACTTCCGCAGCGATTCGGTCGATGGGGTACGTGGAGATCTACGATGCCAGGCTACGTCGCGAGTCCGAGACGCGCGAGAGAGCCATACTGGCACTGCTTCAGACCAAGTACGACGGGACAGAAGCATCGACTACTGTCGAGCCAGTCTCCAATCACGAATTGGTGTTTGCATCACACTTTGCCCCTGCTTCCGTTCCAACCCCTGCCGACGCTCAGTTCGCGTTGTTTGGATAGAGCCACCGCAGTCGCAATCGCTACATTTCCATAACAGAAAGAGATCAAGATATGTCCTATAACGTGTTTTACAACGGCGAAATTAGTATCACGCCGCCGCTTACCGAGGCTGATGCCATCATCTTTGCCGCAATCGTTACGTCCGAGCGTACCGAGCCGACAAACTTATTCTTCGACGCAATTGCGGCGAGCGATGAGCCCGACCTCCCCTACTATGGTGGGCTGCTTGAGTTGTCCGAAGACTACTCGAAAATCATCCCAGAGGAAGGCGAGAGTAATCCCGGTGCCGGGATGTGGCTGCTTCTCCTGGCTAAGTATTTCTTTGCTTCGCGAGGCTACTCGCTAGACGGAAGCATCTCGTGGATGGCTGACGACGATGCGGACGATCGCGGTTGCATCTACGCCAAGGACCAGCAAGTAGAGATTGTCGACGATCACATAGAGAACGCTGGCCCGAGCTGGTCGCCCACGCCGTATGCAAGCGATGGCGTCAAGCAAGCAATACTGACTCTTTTAGAGTCTGCTGACAGTACCGGGTGCTCGCCCGATCTCACGGTCGTTTCTGCTACCGACGTCGAGGCGCTGCGGCTTATGTCCGAAGGACTGTAGGTGCGGCGGGGGGAGTGAAATTTCCTCCCCTGTTCGTTCAATCACGTAACAACCACCGCTTTAGACTCGTCCACCTGAAAGGTCCACCAATGTCCACCGCTGCTGTAACCCCCACACCCCCACAGGCTGCGCCGCCAGGCCTCACGCTTGTCTCCGCAGCCCCGGCCGCGAAAGCCAAGTCAGCCGTACTCATGGAAGTAGTTGTGAACCGTGACGCACTCCTGGCCGAAGTCGCCGCCGCCCAAGGCATCACTTCATCGAGAACAACGATTCCGATTCTTTCCAATCTCCTGATCGAAGCCCAAGACGGCTTCCTCAAGATTTCGGCGTCGAACATCGAGCAGACGCTGACCACGAAGGCACCAGCCACCGTGAAGAAGGCGGGCGTTGCTACCGTCCCGGCGCGAAAGCTGTACGACTACCTCAAGCTGTTGCCAGCCGGCGACATCAGCATCAAGCTGTTGGATAACGATTGGATCCGAATTCAGGCCGGTCGTTCCAACACCAAGATGGTCGGTATGGCACGGGACAGCTACCCCGCGATCCCCACCAACGGCAGCTTGCCGAAGGTGACGCTTCCCACCACCACACTCCGTTCCTTGATCGCTCACACGATCAGTGCGGTGTCGATGGAGGAATCACGCTACACGCTCACCGCATCCCTGCTCCTTTTGGAACCGACCAAGGTTTCGATGGTCAGCACAGACGGGACCCGTCTAGCGTTGGCCGAGAAGGATGAGGCTCTGGAAGGCGTTACTGCTCCCCGGAAGCTTCTCGTTCCTTACCAGGCGCTGCACAACCTCGCTTCGCTACTCGCTTCCACCAAGAGCGAGACGATCGAGATCGCGGAGAGCGACACCACCCTGTTCGTGGTGATTGGGGAACGGGAATACACCTCCAGGAAGAAAGCAGGAGCGTTTCCGAACTACGCAGCCGTCATGCCCCGGAGCAACAACAACGTGGTCATCTTGCGGACCGTGGATGTCGAGCGGTCGGTTCGCAGGGTTGCGCAGTTTACGGATCAGAGGTCCAGCGGCGTGAAGCTCGCCCTCGGTGCCAATGCTCTGAAGATCAGCGCATCGACCACCGAGTCCGGCGAGTCGGAGGACACCATCGACTGTCCGTACGCTTCGGAGCAAATTCTGATCAAGCTGAACTCCGACTTCATCCTCGACTTCTGCAAAGTTGTCGGAAGCCTGGGAGAGGTCAGACTCAGTTTCAAGGATGGCCGGAGTGCCGCGGTGTTGGAGCCGGAAGCTGCCAACAGGGATATCCGCTTCACGCTGGTGCTGATGCCGATGCGGTTTTAAATTGGTCCGTCGCTGTCAGAGGCGAGAAGGGCATAGTGTTGCCACCAAAGGCCCACTATGCCCTTTTGTTCCTTCGTAACCGAGCCAGATGTGGTGATATGTTGATGGTCGTACCCGATAAGCGTAGCCAGATTCGCGTGCGGGTGGAGAAGAATGAGATGTCAGTTCAGTCCCGCAAGCTCGCTCGAGCAAAGCGGAAGTTGCAGGATGCTGAGAAGAAGCTGAAGCGCGCCGAACGAAGCGTCTTGAGTTGGCGCCGCAGAGTCGCCGACCTCACGTTTGAGCGGCGATCCGTTGAGCAAACCGTACTTTGGTCTGACAAGCCTGCAATCGTCGAATAACCCCGTGACACCGGCAGAGATTGCACATCTGTGACCGCGTTCACACCTGGTAGGCTATGTTGATGACTATACTAGTGCCACTATGCGGACCATTGGTTTGGTAGCTACTGCCGGCGCGGCAGGCGCCTTCTACTGGAAGTGAATGGTTGAAATCATCAAGACCTGGCTCTGACCGCCCCCAACGCGGCTATCAGTAAGCCGGAGTGCTGGTGACAGGAAGCTCCTAAACACTTTGAATCTGAACCAAGCACGCGATTCACAGAACCAAATACGCCATTCGGCGCCATAAAGGACAATGCACATGACTTCCACTACTACTGCAGGTTTCACAATTGAGCCGGTTTTCACAGCCCCCGGCGCTCACGGCTTCGATGGCGTTGAATTCACGCTGCGTGACGCCCTCATTCAGTCGGGCTCCGGCAAGACCGTGTTTGAGCAGAAGGACTGCGAAGTCCCGACATCCTGGTCGCAGACGGCCACGAACATCGTTGCAAGCAAGTATTTCCACGGCGCGATCAATACTCCCGAACGCGAATTCAGCGTGAAGCAGCTCATCACACGGGTTGTGGACACGATCACCGAGGCTGGCATCTCTGCCGGCTATTTCGATGGCAAGGAGAGCGCGGCTGCCTTTCAGAATGACCTCAAATTTCTGCTGGTCAATCAGAAGGTCGCGTTCAACTCGCCGGTGTTGTTCAACGTCGGATGTGCCAAGCTCGAGCCCAGCAACAATGGCGGGAACTGGCACTGGAACCCGAAGACGAAAGAAGTCGAGTTCGGAAATACCGGGTACAACAACCCCCAGTGCAGCGCGTGCTTCATCAACGCGGTGCAGGATTCGATGCCCTCGATTCTTGACCTCGCGAAGACGGAGGGCATGCTGTTCAAGTGGGGATCGGGCACAGGCACCAATCTGTCGGTGCTGCGTGGCTCCGCAGAGCGTCTGTCTGGTGGCGGCACAGCTTCAGGCCCTCTCAGCTTCATGAAGGGGTTCGATGCCTTCGCCGGCGCCATCAAGTCGGGCGGCAAAACCCGTCGGGCTGCCAAGATGGTCATTCTCGACGCCGATCACCCCGACATCGAGGACTTCATCGCGGCGAAGGGGAAGGAAGAGTTGAAGGCAGCGGCTCTTGTGCGCGAAGGTTACGACGGCAGCGGTCCCGATTCAGAGGCCTATGCTTCGGTTGCGTATCAGAACGCCAACAACTCCGTCCGCGTCACCGACGAGTTCATGGAAGCGGCCATCAACGGGCGTGACTGGGATCTCAAGGCTCGCGTAGGCGGCACCACGACAAAGACGATCAAAGCGGCTGACCTGCTTCGCCAGGTGGCCACTGAGACTCATTTATCCGGTGACCCGGGCATGCAATTCGACACCACGATCAATTCGTGGCACACGTCGAAGGCCTCCGGACGCATCAACGCATCCAACCCTTGCTCCGAGTACATGTTTCTCGATGACTCCGCCTGCAACCTTGCCAGCTTCAACCTGGTCAAGTTTCTTGGCGAGAATGGCGAGTTCGACTCCACCGGCTTTACCGCGGCGGTAGGCTACCCCACGGAGAAGATCACGCAGACCTCGCATGACTTTCGCCCACTGGGTATTGGTTATGCCAACCTCGGCGCGCTTCTGATGAATCTGGGGCTTCCCTACGATTCAGAAGACGCACGTTCGATGGCAGGGGCCGTCACATCGCTCATGGGCGGTGCGGCAACTTTGGCATCGGCTGAAATCGCTTCGAAGATGGGCAAGCTCGCGCCGGCTACGAGCATTGAGAACGATTCAACGACTGGCTCCTTTCCGGGCTATGCGATGAACTCGGTTTCGATGTTGGAAGTCGTCTCCAAGCACCTAGCAGCAAGCGAAGTACTCGTCCAGGACGCTACGACGGACGAATCCCGCTCGCTGGCGGCCGTGGCAAAGTGCCTGTGGCATGACGCTCTGCAATCTGGGACCGTAAACGGTTTCCGGAATGCGCAGCTCACTGTCCTCGCACCAACTGGCACAATCGGGTTCATGATGGATTGTTCCACCACTGGCATCGAGCCAATGATGGGCCTGGTCATCTATAAGAAGCT
>JBEKCX010000490.1:0-4132 GCA_050014655.1 Occallatibacter sp.
AAAGAAGCTTTTTTCAAAAAGGAACCCATGTAGCGTGCTCTCCTCGTGGTGCCACCACAAAATGCTGCTTTGCCCTCTATGGAGTCATTCCATACAGAAAAGCTAGAGACGTGGATCGTCTCTGCTCTGGGCAAATCGTACTCCACGACTATACCACTGCCACTGTTCAAGCGACGGGAATAATTTTGCGGGTGCGTGATTTGTGGTGCAGAAAGTACCGTTGAGGTGGCCGACCAGTCCGGACTGAGTAGCGAGGAGCTTAAGACGGTTGAAGTGTGGTCCTGGCCCAAGCTAGATGTTTAGCTAAACCTTCAACGCCAGCCAGCGTGTTAGGAGCGCGCAAGTTGGCGTTTAGGGCGGGCAAGAACCACACTTCAAAGAAACAGAGAACTTCGTGGAGAGGCCAGTGTTGGACTACAGACCCATTTCAGATGGTGCTGCCGACCCCTGACGCTTCCGCCGCGCCTCTTTTCGTAGCCGATCTTTTTCGATCTCGGTCTCACGATGACGCTCAAGATGCTCGCGCACCGCTCCGTTTGGCGATTCGAGAACCGGAATCAATTTGCGAAGCGCGTCCCGGATCACATCCGAATACTGCAACCGCCAGATCTGGCAGGCCTCCTTGAGGCGGAAGTACTCAGGCAACGGTTGCTTGAACGTGACGCATTGAAGGGGCCTCCGCTCGCCGGGAATACCGATTCCATTGAGGATAGCGAGCATCATCTCTTCCTCGATCATGCCGGGAGGAGCTGGCTGTAAACGAAACGGCTGATCTTCGGGTGCGAGTTGAGTTTCCATGACCTTTGGCTCCTTTTGTCGTTTCTTCGCCTGCCTACTTAGGCTAACATGAGCCAAACGTCAGTAGAAGGATTTCTTCTCTTGGTTACGGTCGTTAGCTAAGGGCTACGCATTCTGAGGGCAAGGTCAGGAGCCAAAAGGAGCCACCGGTTATCCCTAGTTTCAGTGAGTTACAGGTTTCCGGTTCACTGCCTGATAGAGGCCGCAGATACAGATGGAACATCACAAGATTCCAACTTGGGTCATGCGCTTCCTGCGACAACTGGACAGCGTTACGGCTACCCCTCTCAAGGGTGACCTCTTCGCTCTGTGGGTCGCCCAAGGGAAAAAACATCGCTTTGCTGTCAAACTCTATCCGTCCCTGAGCCAGGAGAGGGCACAGGAAGTCGTCCGCGACTGGAGTGGACATTCTCTTCGAGACTCTTTGCTCCTGGCCGTTCGAGAACTCGCACCGCGAACCCGTGAAACCTTACGGAAGGCAGGCGTCTCCTGGATGGAGAGCGATACTGGCATATGCCACATCGTGGCCCCCGGCATTCTCATTGATACGCAGGTGAAGGAAGCGCAACCATCCGAGAGGACACCTGTTCCTGCAAAACTACGTGACCGCTCTGGGCTGATTGCAGAAGCATTGCTCAAAGACCGCCGCGAGATCCGTGTTGCCACCATGGCGAAGTCGACGAACGTATCCCCGGCGCTCGTCAGCCGGGTCTTTAAAAGGCTTGCGGAGCTTCAGATTTTGGAGGAACAAGGAGCCGGTCCAAACCGCTCTTGGTCTCTGAAAGACTCCGGCGCGCTTCTGGAGCTATGGAGCAAGGAAGAGCGACCCGTCGAACGTGTGACCGAACTCTATGTGTGGTGCCGGTCTCCCCAGGCTCTCTATGAGAAACTCCCCGCGCTCCATGAACTCAAGGCTCAATGGGCTATCGCCGGTCTAGCGGCCGCTCATTTGTACTCGCCGATCCTAACTGCTCCTCCCAATCCCATCATCCGCCTCGACGCGGCAGTGCCCGCTCAGGATGCGGCGAAGGTGCTTGGGGGAGAGGTGGTGGAGAAGGGAGCCAATCTTCAGGTGTGGCAGACCTCGGGAAACCTGGCGCTGCACGAGGTCGAGCCGTGGATAACAAAGTCAGGCTCGATCGGCGATCCGTCCCGCGATGGTCTGCTGCAGATCATTTCGCGTCCACGAGCCTACATTGAAACGATTGGTGCCCCGGGGCGGGCTCTGGAAGTCGCGCAGAACTTACGAGAAAGGATGATGAAGGACTATGCCTGAGAACGATCCGCAGAACCCATACACTCCGGAAGCCCTGGAAGCCTGTGAGAAGGCGCTACGCACACTGCTCCTGAAGATCGGCCCTTGGGGAGGACGTATCTTTCTGATCGGCGGCCTGACGCCGCACTACCTTATTGGAAAAGCTCCGAGCGACATGAAGGAACACGTCGGGACGACAGACCTCGACGTGGTCGTCGGCGTAACCATCTCTACGGAAGAGCAGGAGGTCTATCGGACGCTACAGAATAATCTTAAGGATGCCGGCTTTGCTCCGGCAAAAAATCCGGAGACCGGTCAGGAGTTGAGCTTTCGATGGAGCCGCGACGTGGATGGCATCGAGGTCTTACTTGAATTCTTCTGTCCTGTCGGTGACGGACAGCCGGGAACTATGCTGCGTAATCCGGGAGCAGAGGTCGGCTCTAAGATCAGCGCGATTCGCATGTCCGGAGCTGAACTGGTGGCCCTCGATTCCTTCACGGTGAGACTGAGCGGTGAGACGCTCGATCACGGCGGGATTCAGGAAGGGATTGAGGTCCATGTCGCGAACCTTTTGCCATTCGTGGTCCTCAAGACCTTCGCTCTTGAAGAGAGGGCTAAAGACAAGGACAGCTACGACATTGTTTGGACGCTAAATGCGTTTCCCGGAGGGGTCGAAGGCGCCGTACAAGCAATGGCACAAAGCCCGGTCTTCGGGCATCCGGATGTTGCGAAAGCCATCGGCTTTTTGAGAGGAAACTTCGAGAGCATCGAGCATCGCGGACCAGCGCAATATGCGCGCTTTGAACGCACGGGTGATTCGGAAGAGGAACGTGTGAATCTGAGGCGTTATGCCTACGGAACGCTGGCCGAATTCTTCCGTCTTTGGGACGTGGCGCAACCTCAATCAGAGGCATAAGAAGCGTTCCACTCATTCGCAGTTTTCCCATTACCAACGCAAAACGAAGAGGTTTGGCCGCGTCCGTTGAGTTCCATCCATAACGTCGAGGTCTGGGTCCGAGCGTCTTCAATCTGGGCAGGGCAGTCTTCGCGTTTTATCCTGCGTTCAAAATGCTCCCCTGGAGGGAACGAAACAAGAACGCGGTATCACAACGGAGTTCTATTGCCTGCATGAAATGTTCCTGCAGAGGGAATGATCCATGATTCCAATATCATTGGCGCCCACGAGCGCTGCCCAAAAGTATGTAATCCGGGCAGAGGTTAACGGGTGGCTCACGGGATATATCCCCGCAGCCGCCCTTCAATGTACGCAGACATCAATCGAGGCTTTTTACTGGACGACGACTGTGATCTGTTTGCTGTGCGTAACGGCTCCCGAAACACCCGTGATCGTCACCTGATATGTGGCCTTCGGAGTGAGTGGATTCCACTGTGAATTGCCGCCCGAACCACACCCGGTAACGCCGAACAAGAGAGCACAACTGAACGCGAGACCTGCGAATAGCTGCAGGCGGCGGCGCGACTTGAAGGAGAAAGCAAACCCCAACAGGATCAAGCCCGCTGCCGGAATGAAGTCGCCAGGAGATGTTGTGATTGTCAGCGGGCAGGTTTGGGGTACGGCCATGTTCGCAGGAGTGAACACGGAAGCAGTCTGCGACATGGGACAACCGATCTGCGTGGGGACGTTCTGACAAGCCCACGCAATCGTTCCAGTGAAGCCATTCAACGAGACTACCTGCATGGCGCCGTTCCATGTAGTGCCCTGCCCCATCGTCACGGTGGGGAGGGTAAAGTCAAAGTCTTCCGCTGGGCCGGCCGGCTGTGACGCGGACAGGGGTAGGTAATTGACATCGCCAGGGTAGGATACGGAGACCGTATAGCCTTCTGGCGCGGGTGCCGCGGTCCACGTAGAGAGTCCTCCGACGATGGGCACGGTGCCAGTGATAACTGGCTCACTGCCAAGGGAAGTGATGGTATAGGTAAGCGTCCCCGTGGGCGTTGCAACGGCGATGCCAGTGACTTGCGCGTCGAATTGAACAGAAGAACCGGCAGCTCGGGGGGCATTGGCTGGAACGGTTGCGACCGTCACAACCGGTGCGATCCTCACCACGACCTGCGTCA
>JBEKCX010000491.1:0-8055 GCA_050014655.1 Occallatibacter sp.
GCTGGATGGCGCGCTCGGTCACCTGCAACCCACTCGCTGCAGGGCCAACTTCGCCTGCGGCTGGCGCTTGCGCCACCTGCGGTGGGGCCAACTGCGGCTGCGCCACGAGAGCGCTTTCGGCTGGCTTCGCCTCGATTGTCACCACGTTCGGCATGACCGCCTCTTCTTACTGCGCCACTGCCACGGCCGCGGCCGTCTCCGCCGTCACCGCCGCGCCGTTCTTCTTCTTCCAGTCGCCTATGGCCGCGCGAATCGCATCCTCGGCCAGCACCGAACAGTGGATCTTCACCGGCGGCAGCGACAGTTCCTTCACAATGTCGGTGTTCTTGATGCCCAGCGCGTCGTCGACGGTGCGGCCCTTGATCCATTCCGTGGCCAGCGAAGAGCTGGCGATTGCCGAACCGCAGCCAAAGGTCTTGAACTTGGCCTCTTCAATCACCTGCGTTTCCGGGTTCACGCGGATCTGCAGGCGCATCACGTCGCCGCACTCCGGCGCGCCCACCAGGCCGGTGCCCACTGCCGTCGAACTCCTGTCCAGTTGCCCCACGTTACGGGGGTTGTTGTAGTGGTCGATTACCTTGTCGCTGTATGCCATGTGTCCAATCCTCCTGCGGGGGAAGCCGCTGAAAAACAGTTGTCAGTTATCAGTTGTCAGTTATCAGTTTTCAGTCGTCCGATGCCGGCGCCTACGTGCTGACCGCTGAAAACTGACAACTGACAACTAGCTTTTAGTGCGCCGCCCATTGAATCTTGGTCAGGTCGATGCCTTCCTGGACCATCTCGTAGAGCGGTGAAAGCTGGCGCAGATGCTTCACCACTTCAATCACCTTGGCGGCCACGTAATCCACCTCGGCCTGGGTATTGAAGCGGCCCAGCCCGAAGCGAATGGAACTGTGGGCCACATCGTCGCCCAGCCCCAGCGCCTTCAATACATAGGATGGTTCCAGCGTTGCCGAGGTGCAGGCCGAGCCGCTCGAAACCGCCACGTCGTTGATGCCCATCAGCAGCGACTCGCCTTCGACGTACACAAAGCTCATGTTCAGGTTGCCCGGCAGCCGGTGCTCCATGGAGCCGTTCACGTGAACATAGTCCAACTCCGACTCCAGCTTGTTCTTCAGCCGGTCGCGCAAGCCGCGCAGGTAAGCCGCCTCGCTATCCATCTCCTCGCGGGCGATCTCGCACGCCTTGCCCAGGCCCACGATCCCCGGCACGTTCAAGGTGCCCGACCTCATCCCGCGTTCGTGGCCCCCGCCGTCGATCTGCGCGGCAATCTGCACCCTGGGGTTGCGCCGGCGAACGTAAAGCGCGCCCACGCCCTTGGGGCCGTAAATCTTGTGGGCCGAGATCGACAGCACGTCGATGTTGTCTGCCATCACATTCACCGGAACCTTGCCCACCGCCTGCACCGCGTCGGTATGGAAGATCACGCCCTTCTCATGACAGAGTCGGCCGATCTCGGCGATGGGCTGCAAGACGCCGATCTCGTTGTTGGCCGCCATGATGGAAACCAGGATGGTCTTCTCGTCCATGGCCCGCTTCAGATCGTCGAGGTCGATTAGCCCGTCGGCCTTCACCGGCAGGTAGGTCACGCGGTAGCCGTGCTTCTCCAGGCGCTTGCACGTGTCCAGCACCGCCTTGTGCTCGGTCACCTGGGTGATGATGTGATTGCCGCGCTCGCGGTACATTTCGGCGATGCCCTTGATGGCCAAATTGTTCGACTCGGTGGCGCCGGAGGTGAAGATGATCTCCTTGGCCGTGGACCCGATCAGCCGCGCAATCTGCTCCCGCGCCGCCTCCACGGCCTGCTCCGCCTCCCATCCAAAGGAGTGGTTGCGGCTGGCCGCGTTGCCGAACTTGGTGGTGAAGTAGGGCATCATCGCCTCCAGCACCCGCGGATCGAGCGGCGTGGTGGCGTGATTGTCCAAATAAATCGGCAAGGTAACGCCCGCTGGCGCTTCCACTTGGCTGGCAAATGTACTCATTTCGATCTCCATCCTCATCAAGTCTTCGCTCCGCTCATCGCGGAGGGGGGAAACTCCTGCTGCAACTCCGGTTCCGCTACAGCTTCAATGCGACCAATCTGCTCGCCTCGCGCGCTGTTGGCGCCAGATGCTCATGCTCCGCCAGATCCTGAATGCTGATGCTCTTCAGCACTCCGGCGATGGTATCGTTTACTCGCGCCAACGGCTCCTTGATGGTGCAGCTCGGGGTCAGTTCGCAGCCCTTCAAGCCCTTGGTGCAGGAGGTAATGAAAAACGGCCCGTCGATGGCGTGGATCACCTCGTAGACCGAAACCGAGCGCGCATCCCGCGCCAGAGCGTAGCCGCCGTTCATGCCGGCGTGGGAACGAAGCAGGCCGTTCTTGGTCAGCAGTTGCAGAATCTTGGCCAGCAGTTGCGCCGGAATCCCGTAAGCGTCGGCAACGTCCTTGGCGCTCAGCGCGGGCATCTCCGGGTGCTCGGCCAGGTACTTGAGCGCCATCAGCCCGTAATCCGCCTTCTTGGTCAGCTTGAGCATGTCGATATCCGACTTCTTCGGTCCGTATTCAGTATACGACCGTTTCTGTCGGGATTTCAAGTCCGTTCGGGATGGTTCCCGCCCCGGCCTGAAAAAAAATACCCGAAAGACTGAAGATTCGACGGATTTTCGTTCTAAATTATCTTAGAAACCGCTACAATCTGGCGGAAAGAGCTCTGAATCCAACCGATCCAAAGGCAATGGCAACCATCTGCAAGCACCCCAAGGTACGTATCGTTTCCCGGCACGAAGACACCGAGTTTGTCGAGTGCCTGGAGTGTGGCGATGTCTTTGACGCCGACGAGTTCCGCGACATGGAGATTGAGGAAACCGCTGAAACAGAGGTTCCGGCCGACGACTTCTAAGCCCGCGAATCAAGCCAGCAAATCAAGCCCGCCTCACTTGGCTGCCTGGCCGTTGGCCGCCTGAGCGCCCACGCGCCTGGCTGCGACCCAGGCGTAATGCAGACCCGAGACCACGGTGAGCACGATGGTGGCATAGAGCGCCAGTTGCTTGAAGGTCGCCACCCAGGGGACCGCGACGCGACGTTCCAGCAACATGGATTGCAGCAGCACGGCGGCCACCGCGGCAACCTGGGCCACGGTATTGGCCTTGCCGACGAGGCTGGGGCCGAACTCCCGCCGCCCCGTGGCTGCATACAGAATCGCCGCCACCACCAGGATTCCCACATCCCTGCCGATGACCAGCACCGTCACCGTAACCGAAATCAACCCCAGGTGCGTAAGCGCCAGAAAGAGAGTGCTAAGGAGCAGCTTGTCGGCCACCGGGTCAAGGTACTGGCCCAGCTGGGAGCGCTGCTTGAGCACGCGGGCCAGCGTCCCATCCAGCGCGTCGGTCAGCCCCGCCGCCACAAACAGGCCGAAGCTCAACGCAAAGTGGCGTTCCAGGATGGCTGCCACCAGGAACGGCGCCAGACAGATCCGCAGCAGCGAAAGCAGGTTCGGAGCGGTGCGGAATGGGTTCAAACGAGTGGTTGCAGCGTCAGCCATGTCAGGTTCTGTTGAAGCGGCAAAGCAAGGCTCACATCCCCGCCCGAAGGCGATCCCCACGGCGATCCCAAGATGAATCGCACAGGCGCGTGGATCGCCGGCGAGGGACGAGTTCATCGTTCGTTCACGATGGTACAGCATGGACGGCGGGCGCTGCATCCCCGCCTTTTCCCGCCGCCTCGATCCTGATAGACTACTGAATATCGGTTTTGCAGGCGCGTAGCTCAGTTGGTTAGAGCGCTTCCTTGACACGGAAGAGGTCGCTGGTTCGAATCCAGTCGTGCCTACCATTCATTCCAAAAGACTTAGGGGCGAATGGCAATCAAAACGACAACAGAATCTGGGCACAATATGGGCACAATAAGCTCCCTAACGAGCATTTTGAGCCTGCCTTGGTGAATCAGTTGTGCCCACGCCAGTCAGTTCTGTGCCCACGTTTGACACCATCATCCTTACCACCTTGCTCTGTGCTGCGCGCTTGTTCGAGTTCACTGCCTGCGTGTAAACGTCAAGGGTGATCCTGCTGTTCGCGTGCCGCAAGAGCTCCTGTACAGTTTTGACATCCTCTCCGTTAGCCTTCAGCAAGGTGCCGAAGGAGTGACGGAAAGTGTGCCAACCGATTCGTTTGTCAATGCCGGCTTTGTGTGCCGCCGGCCGGATGTACCTCTTCATCAGATTGTCCGGCCAATAGGGTTGCTTCCCCCTCATGGTCGGACTTGCGAAAACGTAATCGGCTGCCATCGGATAGGGACTCAGGCGACGCCAGCGCAAGAGATCTTCTGCCAAGTAGCTGTCAATGGGGACAGGCTTCGCCGACGCTTCTGTCTTGCAGGCGCCCACAACCTGATGCCAGATTGATCGTGTGACGCGAAGCTCCAGGTTC
This sequence comes from Occallatibacter sp., assembly GCA_050014655.1. Classification (GTDB taxonomy): domain Bacteria; phylum Acidobacteriota; class Terriglobia; order Terriglobales; family Acidobacteriaceae; genus Telmatobacter. The sequence goes on from JBEKCX010000491.1 coordinate 4,411, forward strand.
TCGAAATCAACATCGCTCCAGCGAAGCGCAAGAAGTTCGCTGACCCGAAGTCCAGTTGCCGCATCGAGAAGTGCCAACGTACGCTCCCGGATGGACAACTTGGCGAGGAGAAGTTGAAGCTCAGCAAGTTCGAGAACCTCTGGCGCTCTCTCCCGTTTTGCGCTCTGGCGGACGAGCCTAATTGGGTTGTGATCAAGCCATTCGTACCGCATCGCGTGATGGAAAACTGCGCTCATCAGGTTACGAATCTTCGCTTTCGTGCCTCTAGCCCGCTTGATGCCGTCCAGCCACTCTTCAACCGCGACTGGTTTCACCTGGTCCAGCTTGTGACTTCCCCAGCGGGGAAGTATCCAAAACTTCAGGTAACATTCGTAAGTGGCTCGTGTCGAAAACGCTCTGCGTCCTTGATTCTCACCAACGAGCTCTTTGAGCCGGTAGTGGGCGATCAGCTCCGCAATAGTACTCGGCCCGCCCTCCGTCTGCGGGGTCTGTTGGTTGGCGTCAATGCGCAATGCGTGAGCTGCTTTGAGGGCTGCCGCTTCCGTAGTGAGCCTTTCGACTGTTCCTACGATGGCCTTTCGCTGTTTGATGCTTCCATCTGGTCCAGTCTCTCGCCACCGGAAAATCCAAACGTCCGGCCCATTCTGCCGCTTTTCGCGTTGCACGCTTCCTTGCTGATATCGCGTTCGCCTTGACATAAAGACTCCTTGTGAAGGCGTAACGGATGGCTTTTATTAGCTTACCGCTACGCGCGGCAGAGGTCGAACATAATCTCAGCTCGCCATGCGTTCAGAGATCCACCGATCAATATCTCTCGCGGAGAATCGCCACATCGTGCCGAGTTGAAATCCCCGCACGATGCCTTCGCGAGCATATCTCTGCAAAGTCTTGGGATGGACTCTTATGATTGCGGCAGCTTGATCGGTGTCCAGAAGGGGTTCCGGAATGAACGGTTCGGTTGTGACCGGGTTCCGTTCTGTCGGGGCTTCAGGTCCAATGAGACTCGGAAAGTATACCGTCGGCGTTCGAGCAGCGGATTCAACATCCGGAACATTGCCGACAATCATGCTTGCGGGTTGTCTGCGTGGTAAACAATCGTTCCTCTTCGTGGCGATTGACATTTTTCACCTCACGGGGGGATCGTTCGGGACTTGCGCTTGCCGGAGTCCAAGCGTGCCGCGACCCCGGACGCTGCGCGATGCCCAGCGTCTATCTCAGCCTCCAACCAATCGGAAGTCTTGTCCAATACTTTTCATTTATCAGGTGATAGGTTTTACCTATCACCTCCATTTTCCCGGCTCATGGAGCGTTACGGAATCGTTGAAATCCCGTCCAAAAGATGAATCTCCAGTAAAAACCAGTTGAAAACCAGATCGTTTTCGGATAGGAGCGCCACACAAGGTTCAGGTTTCATCGTCCTTGCCCGGTTTGCCTGGCCGGGCTACTCTCGACCTCCATCCCCAAGGAGCGTACGTTTGTGAACAACTGGGCTGAGTTTCGACACTTCAAGTACGTGCTTGCGATCATAGAGCACATGGGATTGCGGGCCGCGGCGGAGCACCTTCGCACTGCCGAGCCGAATCTCAGCGTTCAAGCAAAACAGTTCCAGGAGAACCTGGCGATCCAGCTATTTCGCAGAGCCAAGGATGGCCGCATCCAACTCACCAAGACCGGTATTGCTTTCAAGCCAATCGCCCAGGGGCTGCTCGATGCCCGAGAGGAAGCTATAGCCGCGCTGGTTGCCATCGAACGCGGCCAGATCTGCACGCTCAATCTCGGCTGCGCCCCCTTTGTCGATCCGGAGCTGTTTCAGATGGTCTGCGAGATGCACAAGGAGATCGTTCCCGATTGCTCAATCCGGCCCACGCACGGCGATACTGTTCAGCTTGTAGAGGAACTCGTCTCGGGTCAAATCGACGCAGCGATCATGACGCTGCCAATCAGCGATCCTCGTCTCTATGCGGAAGCAATCCGCCGTGACCGGCTTGTGGCCTGCCTCCCCGCCAACCATTCTCTTGCAAGCAAGATGGCGCTTCGACCGGCAGACCTGCAAGGCACCCTTGCGGTCCTTTGCCATCCGCAGCAGCATCCAGAAGCCCATGCGCAGCTTATGGCGTGGCTCGGCGAGGGCGGAATCCATATCGAAGAATTCGCGCGGGCTTCCCATCCAACCGAAATGCAGACCCTTGTCAAAGCAGGATATGGCCTTGCACTGATCCGCGAAGGGATAGTTTTGGATGCTGGATTGACCACCAGGCCGATCATAGGGGTGAACTGGGTTGTGGATACGGCGTTTGTCCACAACAGGCAGGTTCATCCAAAAACGGTTCCGGTACTCCTGCGAAATCTGAAGAGGCGGCTGGCCGTTCAACCGAACAAAGCCCGCACACCAGAGGTCATCGCTCCTTCAAATTCGACGAATGGCGGCGCCAAACGCCCGCCGGGCTCAGAGAACTACGGACAAAGCAGATCCTCCAATTGGCCACCGGGAATGAAGGCTGCTGGCTAATGACTACAGAGGACTGGCCCGGCAGATTCTGCCGGAATACACGGAAGGCCCGCGTCTGTGGTCGCCGCATTCCCTCGCCCATTCCCCAGCACGACGCAACCCTTGACGGGCCAAAAAATCGGCAGATCCAGCTTCAGAATTGCCCGTGATCCACCCGCAATCGGCGCTGGACATAGCGGATCCTCGATGCAAGGCGACTCACCGGTACAAATGTGCATACTGATGAACGAGCCAACGATCCAACGCCATTTCATATCACCGTCGTTCACTCAGCTTTTGAGTTGCCGATGCTCTTCGCCTTGCCAATCAACTTCCGGCTGATGGCCGTCAGTCCGGCAACGTTCTCCGTCTGCGCGAGCACCCTGATCTCTAACGGCTGCAGCCGGGAATCAGTGCATCTTCGCGATCCCAAATTCTCTCCGAATTGATCAGCCGTAAGGCAGGGTCTTGCGACAGCCGTTTGGCGGCTAAGGTCTTGGAATACAAACCCATCCTTGCGGGGTTAGCACGCAGTCGTTCGTAGCCAGGTCGCAGTTTGCGCAACCTGACATTGTCATCGCGCTCGGATCAATTGCGTAATGAACAGCGTGAAGGGTGACACCATTCACTCCGGCTTTGCGAAGAACGCTATGGACAGCCGCCCGAACCTTTTCATCCGTGCTCCGAACCGCCTTTTCCATTGCGCGGGGCGAACGTTTCCGTGCCCGGCTTGATCCCGAGGGGGCCTTCTTTCGAGTCGTCATGTTTCACCTCTACTTCTTGAGTGCTGCGGGGTTGGCGATCACATCCAGATAGATGAACACAGGATCGTTTAGATCCGAAATCAACTGAATCTGGTCGTGGGTCGCGGGTTTCTGCGTCATGGATCGAGGAATGCTGATAATAAGGCTTTCGGCGTCCTGATTGACAACTTTCAACTCCGTCTTGTCAAACAAGACGGTCTTGATCTGGTCCAGATCCGTCCCATCCACCTCAATGGTTTGCGATGAGTATTGTTGAATGGAAGCAGGCTCCGGCCCCTTTGTGACCTTCGGCGCCAAAGGCTTGTATTTCGCGTCCGGGATCGTGCCAACCCTGGCAATGTCGATGAGACCATTTTCGCGGTGGACCAGCACGAGTTTCTTGTAGTTCTTGAT
>JBEKCX010000492.1:0-4225 GCA_050014655.1 Occallatibacter sp.
CTTAAATGCCGCACACGGCCTTGTTTCGTTCTCGTTTCCATCACGCCCGCGCCTAAATCATTCGGGTAGCGTGGTCTCTTTCCTTTAGCCAGCACGTTTCGCCGGAAAGATATTGATGCCCTGTTTTGAATAATAGGCTCGTGCGGCGGGGCTTTAATCCCCACTTCCTCAATTCCCATATCGAACTGTGGTACTTTCTCCGGAGGCATGCCCGTCAGAGTTTGAATCGTATCGTAGGCACTGTTGGCATTAGCTACTTGCACCGCGCCTTGCGGTTTATTTTTGGTAGGCAGAGAATCTTGCTGACGGTAAGGATACCAGCGGGTCCACCACACGACGCCCTGTTTCCATGTCACAACGCCGGCGGCGTTTTTAGGGATACCGGTTCGCTTCTGCTTAGTATTAGGAAAGTTGGCGACAACTGGCGGCGGTACGATCGTATTTGTCTTAGTAACTGTGTCAGTTTTTATTTGAGTAGGCGTCACAGTTTTTTGAGACATCTGCTGTGCCTTTGACATCTGTTGTTGTTGAATTGGCTGCACACCTTTAATTTGAGATTGTTGCTGCTGTTGTACGGTAGAAGGTGAAATAGCCGGTGAAACAACCGTAGTCTTAGAAGGTGTCTTACTCGGATTAGTAACCGGCGTCTGAGTTTGCGGATTGATGGCCGGATTTATCGCAGGATTATTAATTTTCTGTGGTACTTCAACCGGTGTTTTACTCGGATTAGTCGCGGGTTGTTTTGCCGGGACTTCAGTGGTTTTAGTAGTGGTTGTCTGAGTTTTAGTAGACGGTTTGACAACCTCGCCATTCTTGCTAATCTTGACAGTGGGAATAGTAGTGGTTGATACTCCAATAGCGGTAAGGCCAGCGAGTACGCTTTTTGACATCCCTCTACTGGATTGTTGCCGTGCGGTTTCTTCCGGCGTTGTGGTGTCCGGTGAAGGCCGGGTTTCAGTTGGAGTATTAGGACTTTTGCCGCCACCGCTAGATTCTTCAGTTTTCGAACTTTCGATAATGTTACCATCTTCGTCAATGTCATATTTAAATACGCCGTCATTGGTATACATTCGCTTACCGATTATATTGCCATCGGCATCGGTAGTATTTTCAGTCTTTATGATATCCTGCATACCCTTACCGCTAATAGCATCGGCCAGAATCGCCTCGCGGTCGCTGATTTGACTTTCCAATTGATTCTGAATATTGACAAGATTCTGCCTTGTCGTTTTATCAAGTTTTCCGTTATCCTCAATCTCTTTTACATCGGCCAGTTCTTCACGGGCATTGATTAAGTCGGATTGCGCCTGTTGCAAATTGCCGACTTTCATTAGATTAAGCTTCGATTGTTCGTTAGCTAAATCCGCACCTATGTCAGCGCTTTGTCCGGTTTTACCCTTGAAATGATCGTATTGTCGCTGCAAATTATCCACTACTTCCTGTTGCCGTGCAATCGCTGCCGGGCTATCATCGCCATTCATTAATTGGTTAACGGTTGCTTTTATGGTTGCGGCTGAATCCTTTGGTAGATTCTTAACCATCTCATCCGGTGTGTCGCTATACACGAGTCCATTTCCCTTTGCATAAGTATTATAGGATTTCAAGGTAGTGCTGAACCGATCGCCGGTATCGTTAACTTTCGTAGCGAGGTCATCGTCTATAGATTTTAACTTTGCTAAAGTAGAATCCATTTTAGCGGTATCACTTGCAAGCTTAGCCGTATATTCATCAGGGAGAGCGCCGCTTTTTGTAATAGCGTCAAGCGTAGTGCGGTTATCGGCAATTTTAGCCGTTAAATCGTTGATATCGTGCTGATTCTGTGCGTATTCAGTAGCGGCTTGTGTCCATTCTTTATAACTTGCGGCGACTTCCGCCTGGTGCCCTGCTGTTTCTACGTCCGGTTCTCCAAATTCATTAGCACCACTAATATTACTCGGTGCTTGGAATGGACTGTTTTTAGCCAATCCTTCCGGCGTGGTTTGGTCTTTTAATCCGTTGATAAATTGTTGTGCTACATCTATATTGGGTGTGGTTTTTGGTACGATTGAAGAGACTAATCCCCCGGCTCCTCCGACTAATGACGCCACTGATAAAGCGGCTTCAACGGCCAATGTACTGCCTGCCGTTTTACCTGCCTTTGCTTGCATAATGGTATTAACAACTCCGACCGCGCCCATGCCGGTTAGAAGTCCTGACGTAATAGCCTTGACAGCAGGAGCCGCAGAAGAGGCAATAACTTTGCCCGCCGCATTTGTGGTTGTTGAAATTGCCTCGAATCCCCCTCCTATCATCAAGACATCGCCCACGGCTGTTATTACCGCACCTTCAATGTCCGGGGCAGTTACTTTTTGCCCTGAAGTCGCCTTTGCTATCGGTAACGTAATACCTGTCAGCGGAGCTACTGCCATTTGTCCTATTAACCCGCCCTTCTCTCCGGCTACCGCTATATTTTTAGTTATTTCCGCGAACGGATTAGTACGATATAAATCCTGGCTGTAAGAGGCCGCTACACTGGCTTGCTGTTCTGGTGTAAGGGTATTCCAAACACGGTTCACCTGGTCTTGTTGAGTTAAAACTTGCTTGGTTTTAGCATCATATAATAAGCCTGTTTGCAAATCCCGTTTAGCATTTAAGGCACTGTTATTCCAAAATCCGGCATCTTCAATAGCTGTATTCAATGCATCTACGTTGCCCAAATTCGGCTTTTTACTTGTCAATGCGGTATTGATTTCAGTCATTACGGCCTTTGAAGCGGCGGCATTGGTTGCCGTAGTATAACTAACCAAACCCGTCTTAGGATCATAACTACCGAATACGCTACCCGCCGCTATCTTGCCGCTTGCGATATCCTTATCCCAATCGTCTTGACTATAAGTCGCGGGATAACTAGTATTAGTAGTACCGCCGTCTCCAAGTGCTCGATTGGCTGGACTGATAGGCGTGTTTTTTGTGGTGGTATTGGATGCGATGGTCCCGAATACGATGTTAACATCGGCCTGGGTGAGTTTCCCGGATGCGATAGCAGCATTGATGTCGGATGTATTGTAAGTCCCATCCTTATTAGGCTTTAAAACAGAATTAACCTTATTAATAGTCTGTGCCTGTTTAATATCATTGAGGCTGGCTGAAGTATGCTGGATAATAAAATCAGCCGTAACGCCTCCGGCCAGCGCCTTCCCGATGTCAATGTTGCCGTTGTTATCAGTATATCTAGCTAGCACCGTCGAAGATGGCGCGGTACTGCTGATGGCGGCGGCATTCGACGGCTGGGTATAACCCCATGTCCCATCTTTATTGATGACCAGCGTTGATTTGGCATCGATCTGGCCGATAGATTGAAGATAAGTGAACTGCTGCTGCGGCGTCCAACTATTCCACTGGTTGACTGTAACATCGGAAGTCTTACCGTTTGAAGTCCATTCGTAATAATTGTCACCTGGTGCGACCGGCGTCACTTTCGGTATCGGTACGGAAGTATCGACACCGGAACTACTAGCACTGGCTTTTCCGGTATTCGTGTTTCCTGTCGCGGTGACCGTCGTAACATCGCCGGTCGGTGATATGCTGACGCTTTTAGCCTGTCCGCTTTTCATGGCGGCGATGCCGGCATTGGTAGCTCTCAAATTAATCACGGTCTGTGTCGCGGCCTTGGCATCCTGGTCAGCCACGACAGTATTCCAGACACGCTGTTCGCTGTCCGTTAAGGTGCCTAACGAAGCAGGTGGCGCGGGTGGCGCGGGTGGCGGTGCTGTTTCATCGGCATTGGCATAAACTGAGGATGCAGCTGCAGCCTTAGACGCATTTGACGATGTTGCTTGACTGGCCGCCGTGGCCTGCTGGTCGGCAGTGTAGACTGATGATTTAGCCGCCTGGGCAGCCTGGGCAGCGGCCTGGGCTGGCGTCGCGGCATAGATAGCAGGTATTTGTCCTTTGGCCGCGGCCTGCTGGACCGGTGACAGGGTGTTATCCGTCGTCGGCACAAACGTCTTACTGACTAAATCCGCATAAGCTGCTGGCATATCAGCGTATGGATTAGGTTGCGTAAAATCCGGTTTCCAGTTAGTTGCACCGGTAGTCATAATATTCTCCTCGAGTTGCCGCTAAAAGTTGTGTTACCATTTAATCTCCTATGGTGCTGTTGTTGTTACCGGATTAAGAGTTGGCATATTACCTACTGTTAAACTGGCTCCCGATGCTAATGTATAACCTCCATAGAAATAGGCTG
>JBEKCX010000493.1:0-2903 GCA_050014655.1 Occallatibacter sp.
GGCTCTGAAGGCTTTACCTGCAATGTTATCCCCTGGGTCCCGAGCAGGCTGAGGCCCAGGCCGAGGCCGATTTTCGTACTGAAAGTGCCGTCGGCGGCCGTCGTGACCTGCTTACTGGCGGTACTACGGGTAATCACCACAGTAGCATTAGCCAGTGGCCCGGCTGACGAATACAGTTTGCCGCTGATATGGAAGCTGCCGGGAATCAAACCGATCACTGGCAGGTGCCAGTCCATATTAGTCGTTGCCAGTGTCACGTTCAACTCATAACTACCCATCACGGGAGCGTACCTGCCGTCCGCCGGCGCGGAGACAGTGACAGTGTGGGTGCCCGGTGTTAATTGAGCGTTCAGCATAATCCCCTGGTTAAAAACCGGTCCGCTAGTAAACTGTTCTTCGAGACTATTGTCGAGGTAAAGTTGGGCTGGGCGTTGAGCTAGAACGGGTGCGTTTCCGTAGTCAAAGATACCGGTCAGCGTCGATTCTTTTCCCGGATAAGCCGTGTTGTTTTGTTGCAGTGTCAGCTGCGCGGTATAGAAGAGCACGGTCAAATTTGTTACGGGACTCGTCGCCGCCAGATAGACGCCGGCGTCGCTGCCTTGGGGATAATAGATAGCCTGCACGGGCATCTGACTGATGTAGAGATAGGGAAGTGCGAAAGTGCCTTGGACCTGCCCGTTGGCATCGGTTTGAACCGTCAACAAATCCGCGTTGTTTAATAGCATCGTGATTTGACGGTCTGAGAGCGGCTTTCCCTGGGAAGACAAAGCGCCAGTAAAATTTACTATGTCTCCCACGTAGGCTGTTTGCGGGTCAATCGACAGGGTCAGCGTTGTGGACCTCAACAATGAAGCCAGTAATGCGGCTTGCTGTGCGGCAGTGAGGGCAGCTATTTGTGCGGCAGTCAAACCAGTGTTACCGGGAGTTAGTGTCCCGCTGAGCTGCGAGGGAATCAGGGGACGGCTTAACAGGTCGAGCATCCCGGAGAGCTGCTGGATCTTGGCCATGACTGCGTTATAAGCAACGGTTAAACCGTTGTCAGATGATAAGGAGGCGATATCAAGATAAGTTCCCGTATCAGCGACTGAGGACTCGATTTGTGACAATTGCTGTTGGGCTAGCGGCAGCTGGTTATTTATTTGGGTATACAGGGTAGCAGCATCAGTTAAGCGGGATTGCTGGATATATGTATTTTGGTGGTTCCAAAGTACGAAGAGATTGACTAAAGAGGCGGTAAATGCGGTACCATTGCTCGCGAAGCCAGTGGTCGCCGTATCCAGTTCCTGGGGGACGTTGGCGAAGGGCATCTTGGCCAGGTTAGCGGCACTACCAGTCTGGTCGAGCTGGATGATGTAGTCCAGCGAACTTGAATAGTAATTCAGTAGCGCGATGCCGCTGAATGTTTCCTGGGCGGTCTGCGGATTCTGCTGATCACCAGGCGCATCCGCCAGCGCCGGAGCGGCTGCCCCTACCAGTATTGCCAGGAGAACGATGCTTATTAACCAGCGTAATTTCAACATATTGATCCCATACCAAACTATTTCAGGATCTCGATGACTTTAAGTACCACGATCACCAGGAAGCCAGCAAACACCACGCCGCTGACCGCGTTCAGTGCCCCCCTGGCACGGGGGTTCAGGTAGGTGTAAAGCAGTGTAATGACCAGAAAGGCAATCGCGTCCACGATAAAATAGACCGAGATGTCTTTCTGTCCCAGGAACGCCATCACCGTGTTCAACACGCCGAAGGCGATGGCTAGCGATATGATTAGCCGGTTAAAGATCCGCAAATCTCTCTCCCTTAACCCTGCTTATTAACCATGGAGACTCAGTTGCTGATTACCAATATGGAATTACCGTTCATTAGTTTAAGATTTCCAGCACCACTACTCCTTCATTTTTCTGGTAGGTTTCCTCGGCAATTCTCAGTGGCTTTTTTAGCGCCTCCGCCACCACTGCGGCTGATATCGAGGCGATCGGGCTTCCCAGACATTTCGAGTACCAGTTGTTTTCGTAAGGCATCTTCGGCCCGCTAATTTTCACTTCTACTTTTACATCCGTGATGTGCACCGTTACGTTATGGGCGATATCCAGCACCCCGGTCAGCAAGTAGTTTAAGGCTATTTCCATTTCATCAGCCGTGGGCCCAGGCTTGTTCTCCAGTAGTTCGATACTGACGTTACCCGGTGTCGTGACGGCAATCGCCATGTCTTCCGCGTTCGGGCCGTACCTGACGATCAAACGTTTCGGTAATTTCTCCGGTATGGTAGTTGTGCCAGCATTTACCCCCAGGGGGATCAGGGCCCGGGACTGGCTGTCAGCTGTAGACGGCAGATAGGTAGCTTTGTTTTGCAACCCCAGTTCCTCGAGCAAAGCTGTCGTATTTTCCACCCCTGTTTTGAGTAGCATCTGGGCTGCTTCCGGCGAAAGGTAAGGCCGGGAATTGGCAATGGCGATGCAGGTGAATCCCAGTATCACGGCAGATATCGCGGTAGCGGTCAACGGCGGCGAACCGACGATAAAATAAAATACCGGGGCCAATATGGCTCCTACTATCGCCAGCACGATCCCCAGGACTTGGTAAGGATTTTTGATTGTCATAATTATCTAATAATATACTCCGCACTACACGCGATGTCTAATAAATTTAATTTGCTGATTAATTCTTAACAATTTCTTTAATAAAATAAACTTCGCCACGCTATTGACATGCATATGAGCATATTATACAATTTCAAGTAATTCGCGTAATAAATGCATATCCATATTCAACCGAAAGGTGCATATACTAATATAGTATCTCACATTAAGCTATTCAAAGATTTAGCTACGAATTATTAGGAAAATGTTTTACGTGAATTAGAACCCTGGTTATGGTGTTCCGGAATCCGGAAGCTCTGAGAT
>JBEKCX010000494.1:0-3441 GCA_050014655.1 Occallatibacter sp.
GTTTGTTGGGGGTGGGGCTGGGGGGCGACAGCTCACCGCGCATGATCGCCTTTCAGGGAAGGATCGAATTCTGAGGCTCAAAGACGAGTGCAGCGGTCTTGTTCGTTGGTGCGGATGAAGGATTTTGCGGAACGCTTATCGATCGGGGGAATAAAGTACCTCCACAGCGTGCCTTGCGGGCCGCCATGTTTCTAAAGGATTGGATTGCAAGCCTCGTCTGAAGGTTGCGTATAGGCAGAAGTATAGCATCAGGCGGTTTGGGAAGCGGTCATTTCGCGGTGGCCATCGTTTGCTGAAAAACGGAATGTGGCCAGCTCCTCCGAAACCCACGTCTCAGAATCGAGAGCCTGTCCTGAGCGAAGCCGAAGGATGGGGCACCCGCTTTTGTGACTCATTTCAGACCTGGGCCACCCGCCCGTGCGACACATCCTGTCGCAGGCTCGTAGCACAATTGAGAAATCACACCGCGAGGAGGGAGTTATCGTGAATCGTCGCAGATTTCTGTATTGCCTGTCATCCGTCACATCTGCCGGTCTGGCTGCTCCGAGAGTTTCCCCACTGAAACGCAATCATGAGTCGTCCGCCAGATGTTCCAAGCGCGACGCGCAGGCTCCATTGAATGGGCAACCCCGCGTCGGAGTTGTGGGCGTCGTCGGGGTGGGTGTGTACTTCCTGGATCGGGTCGTCCAAGATCTCAACTTCCCGAGCAAGACAATTGCTGTAGAGACCAACATGGGTCGCCTTCGCTGGTGTCATGCCCAGGACTCCATCTTGATAGACGACCACGGCCAGATTCCGGAAACATTCAACGATACGCGACGCATGTTGCACGACTGGAGATCGGAGTTCGCAAAGTTGGTGTCCAGCCTGGATGTGGCATTCATTCTGACGGGCCTGAATGGAACAAACGGAAGGGGAATAACTTCCTTTGTGGCCGAAACGCTCGCTCAATTGGGCGTCTTCACTATGGCCGTATTGCCCGGCCGCCGGGAAGCCGAAGCTGTTAGATCGCTGGGCAGGCAGGTTGACGGCGTATTTGAGATTCCGTATGAACCATTCTGGGATCAGTCCCGCACGCCTCAAGGCTGGCAGAAGCTCCTTGCTGCGGAAGTCGCGAAGGTGTGCCGTTCCGCGTCGTTTTCACATGCGCGGGGAAGTTTTGAACGGACTGATGTAGAGAAAACATTGCCAATGATGAAGGCCGCGCCGCACAATAGCACAGTTGAGAATGCATACAATGATTCCGGCTGCGGGGGCCACCAGGTCCCTGAACGAAAGGAGACCTAAGTGCTTAAGGAATTGAAATCCGCAATCGACATAACCGTGAAACAGTTCCAAGACTATCCGTTGGATTTTCTGTCGGAAAGAGACATTCAGGCTCTACTTTTCGTCGAGCTGCGGAATCAAACACCTACTATCCGTTATCCTTACGATGCTGACGGCGAAAACCGTCTTTTTGGGTTTTCCAATCTCGGTCCTGACCTTCCCCTTTGTATTCACCCTGTGACGACGGAGTATTACATAGGCAACGGAAAACAGGATCGGTTTGATGTGGCAGTGTTATCCAAGGAGCCAGACACCACTCAAGCTATTTGGCGTCAACCCTGCCAAGTTGCAATCGAAATCAAGCTTTGGCAACCGGGATATAGGGATTCTGATTATCTCAGGGATGTAGAAAAGCTAAAGCTGTATCAGTCGCGTATGAGAGATAAAGAGCGGTCATTCACGGGTATTGCCATGTTGTTTGTGCATCCTTGCGTCGAGAAGCTGAAGCCAACGAAGCATGCTGTTTCCAAGGAAAAATTCGGGGACTCTTACTCTGAGTTCAGAGACCCTTACCCTGAGAATGGTGTTGTGTTGCATACGGTCACACACGGAGACCATTGGTGTAAGCAGTTTCCAGATAGGTAGTTTCATTTGCCGAAACGTCCGAACTCGCTAGAAACTTTGCAGATTGGCTTGGAACTGCTTCGCCGAATTCCCAAAGGGCGCACAGTCACAGCCCCGCAACTGCAAAAGCAACTGGCCGACGCTGGCATCGATCGAGACGTCCGGACCATCGAGCGTCAACTGGAAGCGCTCTCTGGGCGTTTTGAAATTGATCGCGACGAAACCAGCAAGCCCTACCGTTACAGTTGGAGGACTTCAGCCAAAGGGATTACCCTGCCCACCCTGACGGCGCAGGAATGCCTCTTGCTCGCATTAGCCGAACAGCAGTTGAAGCAGTTGCTGCCGCCACGCCTGATGAAGTCGATGGCGGCCTTCTTTTCTCAGGCCAAGAACCAGCTCGACGAACAGCCCACAGCCCGGCAGGAACGCGAGTGGCTCAAGAAGGTTCGGGTTGTTAGCACCAGCCAGCCGCTGCTCCCGCCCATGGTGGACGAGCAGGTCTTTGAGCAAGTCTGCAACGCGCTGTATGGTGACCAGTGGCTTACGGTCGAGTACCACAATGCCGCAGGAGAAGAAAAGAAAAGCCGTGTCATGCCGTTGGGAATGGTACAGCAGGGGCCGCGAATGTATCTCGTCTGCCGCTTCGAGGGCTATGAAAATGAACGCAATCTGGCGCTGCACCGCATTAAGACCGCCAAGGCATCTTCCTTCACCTTCAAACGACCGCCAGAGTTCGATTTGAAGCAGTACGACGACAACGGTCGTTTTGGCTTTGGCAATGGTGAATTAATCAAGCTCAGCTTCTGGATCGAAAAGGACTATGGCCTTCATCTGCTCGAATCGCCACTCTCCGAGGATCAGCAGGTTTGCGAAGGGAAAAAACATTACAGAATCTATGCAACGGTTGTTGACTCGGCAATGCTCGATTGGTGGCTTCGCGGCTTTGGAAAGGCTGTGAGCAGGATTTCCAAAACCAGGCTTGGAGCTATACGACATAACCGCTCCATGGCTAGTGGAAGCTCTCAATAAGTGAATAGCTTTTCGGCACGGCTGAAGCCGTGCCCTTCCGACACACTACTTCGTGGATGCCATCTGGAGCTGGTATTCGGCGTAGGGGCCTTTGAAGTCTTCGATGCGGAAGGCGGATGGGCCGCCCTCGAAGTGCCAGATGCGGGTGGCGACCTCGTCGATGAGGTCGAGGTCGTGGGTGACGAGCAGGACGGTGCCTTCGTACTTTTGCAGGGCGAGGTTGAGGGCGTTGCTGGCTTCGAGGTCGAGATGGTTGGAGGGCTCGTCGAGGACGAGGACGTTGGGCTTTTGCAGCATGAGCTTGCAGAAGAGGAGGCGGGCGGATTCGCCGCCGGAGAGCGCGTCGGTGCTCTTCATGCCCTCTTCGCCGCGGAAGAGCATGCGGCCGAGGATGCCGCGAATGTCCTCCTTGGTGGCGTCCTCGTCGAACTGGTGCAGCCAGTCGTTGATGGTGATGCCGGGCTGGATGGAGGAGATGAAGTCCTGGGCGAAGTAGCCGATCTGCGCCTCGTGGCCCCACTT
>JBEKCX010000495.1:0-3246 GCA_050014655.1 Occallatibacter sp.
AGCGCCAACGGGACCCTGCCCAACCAGTCGAACTATCTCCTCAACGGCGGCAACAATGTCGATGAGATGACCAACGTCAACGGGCCATTCCCCTTCCCCGACGCCGTGCAGGAGTTCAGCGTACAGACCAGCAACTACAACGCCGAATTCGGCCAGAGCGCCGGCGCCGTCGTCAACATCGTCACCAAATCCGGAACCAAGAAGTTCCACGGCGACGCCTTCGAGTTTCTGCGCAACGGCTACTTCAACGCCAAGCCCTACTTCGCCACAACCGCGGATAACTTCCACAAACACACCTTCGGCGGCACCATCGGCGGCCCGGTCATCATCCCCCATTTCTCCACCGGTGCACGCACTCAATTCTTCTTCGGCTATCAGCACACGCTCTATCACGCAAATTCAAGCGCCACTCAGACGACGGTTCCCACCCTCGCGGAAGAAGGCCTCACCGGCACCGGTTATGCCGATTACAGCAACCTGTGCAACACGGCATCCGGCAACTCATTCAATGCTAGCGGCATATGCGTGACTTCAGGTGGAGTTGCAGTCCCCACCCAACAGATCTCCAATCCGTTCACCAATGTGGTCTACCCGTATAACCACGTCCCCGCCAGCGCGTTCGATCCGGCAGCCGTGGCGTTTGAGAAGGTCTTTCCCACTTTCTCCGGCGTGGAAGCGGCCGGAAAGATCGGCGGCGCGGTCAATTACTTCCAGCCCACAACTTGGTCCTACGACGAATACATTGCCCGCGTAGACCACGCTCTTACCGGCAAGGACCACCTCTTCGGTCACTACTACTCGAACTACTTCCAGCAGGCAGCCGATTACAACCCCACGATGCTCTCCAGCTACAGGTCGTACTTCAACACCCGCTACCAGAACGCCCTGCTCTCTGAGACGCACACCTTCACCGATAACCTGCTCAACAACCTGATCCTCAACTACCAGCGCGAAGTGGCCCTGCGCGGCGGGCCTCCGGGCAGCACCGACATGACCGCATTCGGAGTCAATAATATCTGGCAGCCTGCGACCGGCCCCTATATGGCGACCATCATCACCGGCTACTTCTCGGCCTCGTCCTCGGCCTTCGCAGGCTGGGAACGCAACAACTACACCTTCAACGACGACCTGCACTGGACCAAGGGCACCCACAACATCGCCTTCGGCGCACATATCGAGCTGAGCAAGTTCGACGTGACCAACGTATACCAGTCGTACGGCGCATTCGGTTTCAACTCCACCACCAACAAGATCGGTAGCACGACCTATCAGTATCCCAACGCGATGGCCAACTACCAGATGGGCTTCATGACCAGCTTTACCCAGGGGAACTTCGAGCAGGTCAACGACCGCAACCACTTCCCCGGTATCTACGCTCAGGATAGCTGGAAGGTCACTCCCCGCCTCACCCTCAACTACGGCATCCGCTGGGAAGACTTCGCACCGTGGGCCAACCGCAACGGGAATATGCAGGAGTTCAGCGCATCCGCCTACGCAGCCAACCAGAAGACAACCCTGTTCTCCACCCTGCCCGCCGGCATGTTGCTCACCGGCGATCCCGGCGTCCCCAAGAACAGCGTCAACAGCAAATACGCCCAGTTCATGCCGCGTGCCGGCTTCGCCTACGATATCTTTGGCAACGGCAGGACCGTGGTGCGTGGCGGCGCGGGCATCTTCTACCAAGACCGCCTGCCCGGCTTCTTCAACCTCAGTCAGGCCAGTTGGGTACCCAATAACGAGTCCGTCACGCTCACCAACGACGGCATGTACAGCACCACCGCCGGCGCCAACCCCGGTGGCCCATTCAGCGATCCGTATTGCACCACAACCACCTTCTGCGTGGCCGACAAACTCGCCAATCCCTTCCCCTACACTCTGCCCTTCCCCTCCACCCAGACCTTCCCCAACGGGATCACCCTGGATGAATACGATCCCTCCGGCAACTTCCAGGTGCCTGTCACCAACGACTTCAACCTGACCGTCGAGCATCAAATCGCCGCCAGTTGGGCCATCCGGGTCGCTTATGTCGGTTCCACCTCCCGCCATCAGTTTGTCAGCCTGGAACTCAACCCTTCCGTCAACAACGGCTCCGGACTCGGCGTCAACCAGCGGCGTATCTACAATACGGCCCCCACCGTCGGCCCATGCAGCACCGGCACAGGATGCAACGCAAACTACTCCGACATCATCGACGCTGCCATGATCGGCAACGCCCACTTCAACTCCTTCCAGGGCACGCTGGAAAAGAAGATGTCCCATGGCCTCTCCGTGCTGGCCAACTACGCCTGGTCGAAGTCCTTCGACGACATGCCGCAGGCAACCAGGGTCAACAACACCGAGGACCTCAACTCGGGCGACTCCTATGTGTATCCGCTCTATCCCGCCGCCGCCACGGGAATTCCCGCGGCTGCCTATGTTTCAGACATCAAGGCGCTCGACCGCGGCCTGTCTGACATCGATCACCCCAGTGCCCTCTCCATCTCCTATGTATACGATCTGCCCAAGCTCCATCAGGGGTACCGCGCGGTGCAGACGGTCGCCAATGGATGGCGAACCAGCGGTCTCTTCCAGCACCACTCCGGCGATACCCTCACTTCTTACACGGGGACGGACAACTCGCTCACCGGCCTCAGCCAGGACCGCGCGCAGAGGGACTTCACCCAGTCGGCTTACTCTAAAGTACCGGGCGGTGGCAATTGCACGGCTGGCAAATCCTGCATCACCTGGCTGAATAAGGCTGCTTTCTCCACTCCCGCCCAAACCGGCGCAGGAACCGGATTCGGCAACGTGGTCAAAGGCACCCTCCGTGGCCCCGCCTACACCAACTGGGATGCTGCGGTCGCCCGCATATTCCCCGTCTACCGTGCATCCACCCTGGAGTTCCGTGTCGAGTACTTCCGTGTCGAGTACTTCAACGTGGTTAACCACACCAAACTAGGCAATCCGGAAGTCAGGACACCTCAAGCCGCTTTTGGGACCATCACTGCAACCAACCCCTCTGCGGACGCCGAGCGCATCGCGCAATTTGCGCTGAAGCTCGCCTTCTAAGCAGGACGGGGTTCACAACCGTTATTTTCAAATGAAGTGCCGGCGCCCAGCTCTCGCTATTGAGAACTGGGCGCTGGCCTTTTGCGTCTCTTGGACTGCTTCAGCGCCAGCAGAAGCAACGTGTGCTCGTATGCAGTCCCTCACTTAGGAACGATCGACAGCGCAGACTGCCCCGCAGGCATCGGTCCCATCTCTTGA
>JBEKCX010000496.1:0-4236 GCA_050014655.1 Occallatibacter sp.
GCAGATCAACCAGCTCTCCGAATCCGCCTACAACGTGGCCAACGCGCTGCGCCTGGAGCCGGACAACACCGCCGCGCTGGGCATCAAGGCCACGCTCGCGGCGCGCGGGCAGGGCCTTCCCTAGCGCCGCAAATAAGCTGGACGCCGAGGTGCTCCGTTGCCGTATGGTTAAGGCGTGGCCACCACCCACACTTGTCTTCCGTGGGTTCCGCTTTGCTTAAGGGCACGGCTTTAGCCGTGCCATCAATCGTCTGCTTGCGATGGGGCTTTAGCCCCTGAGGTACTCTTCCTTGAGTAGAACTGATTCTTTCCGCCTGCCCACAATTCGCCGCTTCATGCGCTTGCTCGCCGCGCTGGCCGTGCTGCTTCCGCTCAACGCACCGGCTCAGCCCGCCCTCTCGCCGCTGGTGGTCAAGCTCACCATCCACGACACCATCCAGCCCATCACCGCCGAATATATGAAGCGTGGCCTGGACGACGCCGCCAGCCGTCACGCCGCAGCCGTGTTGATCTCCATGGGAACGCCCGGCGGACTGCTCGACTCCACGCGCGAGATGGTTGCCGACATCGAAGCATCGCAGGTTCCCGTCATTATCTTCATCGAGCCGTCGGGCAGCCGCGCCGGCTCGGCGGGATTCTTTCTGCTGGAGGCGGCCGACGTGGCCGCGATGGCCCCGGGAACCAACGCCGGTGCGGCCCACCCCATCCTCGAAGGCACGACGATGGACGAGGTGCTGAAGCAGAAGATCGAGAACGACGCGGCGGCCTTCCTGCGTTCGTATGTGACGGTGCGCGGGCGCGACGCCAAAGATGCCGAGGACGCGGTGCGCAACTCAAAGTCGTACAGCGAGGCCGAGGCGCTCAAGCTGCACCTGATCGACGTGGTCGAGCCCGACGACAACGCACTGCTCGCCGCGCTCAACGGACGCACCATAAAGCTCTTCCACGGCGAGAGCGCGAAGCTCGACTTCACCCACGCGCAGATCGATCCCTTCCCGCCCTCCACGCGCGAACGCCTGCTGACGCGGCTCACCAGCCCCGACCTCGACGTGCTTCTTCTGCTCTGCGGCGGGCTGCTCATCTACCTGGAATTCAACGTGCCCGGCACCATCGTCCCCGGCGCGCTGGGCGCACTGATGATGCTGCTCGCCATCTTCGGGCTGAACCTGCTGCCGGTGCAGCACACCGCGATCCTGCTGCTCTTCGCCGCATTGGCGCTCATGGTGTTGGAGGCGAAGTTCAGCAGCCACGGAGTGCTCGGCACGGTCGGTGTGCTGTGCCTTGTCTTCGGGCTGGCCACGCTGGTCAACGGCCCCACGCCGGAGATGCGCGTCCACTTCGGCGTTGCCGCTGGCGCGGGCGTCGGCTTCGGCGTCATCACCTTCGGCCTCGCGTGGATCGCCGTGAAGGCGCGTCAAGCCAAACGCCTCACCGGCCCGCAGGCCATGGTTGGCCAACCCGCCATTGCAATGACGCCGCTCGCCCCACAAGGCCACGCCCTACCCGGCTATCCCGCCATCGGCCAAGTCGAGGTGCGCGGCGAGATATGGAAGGCCACGCTCCCCCCCAACTCCCCACCCGTCCCCGCCGGAACGCAGCTCACCGTCCGCGCCGTCGACGGCCTCACCCTCACCGTTGCCCCGTGACATATGCCAATACCAACAGATTGGTCTCAAAAACAAGAAGCTGTGTTGGCAGAGTATGAACAGAGCCAGGACAGGTTTGGGCGTGCCTACGACGAGCTTTTCAGCAAGCTGGTTTGGACTGAGACGGCGACATCGTGGCAGGAATTTCTGAATTGGATAAGGGAACTCCAGGGGTCCTGGTGCTTCCGTGGCCAACGCGAATCCGCGTGGCCGCTCCAAACCTCCTTGGATCGGGCTGTAAGAGTGCGCCTTGAAAATGTTAAGGTCAGCACGTCCGAGGGTCACCATTTCCTCTTGAGTGCTCACAATCACCTTGATAGCTGCGAGCAAGAGAGCAAGTTGCTCTTTCGATTTAAGCAACAAGCTCATCAATTCATTCCGCACACTCCTCCTCACGAAGACAAACCCAGTTGGTTCGCGCTGATGCAGCACTACGGGGCACCTACGCGCCTTCTGGATTGGACATCGTCACCATATGTTGCTCTTTACTTCGCCATTGAAGATAAGCCCCAAGAGAAGAACGATGAAAAGGAGAAGCCTGAAGGAGAGAAGGATGACGGATACTCAGCGGTTTGGGCAATTGATATGGAGTGGCTGGAGATGAAAAAGCAGAAACACCTCGAATCGATAGACCCGAAGGAAAGGACGGCATATTTGAATGGTTTGCTTGAGCTGCGTGGCGAGCCTTTAATCGTCAAAATCGACCCGCCGCAAGGCAATGAGCGGATGTCTGCTCAACAAGGTTTTTTTCTATGGAAGCTGTACGAGACTACGCCATTCTTCGATCAGATATTGATCTCAATGATGCGGGACCCGATACAGGAGCGACCAGTTATTAGAAAACTTCAGGTTGGCGAGGACTTGAGAATCGAGTTTCTTGAGAGACTACGAAGCATGAATATCCACCGGGGGTCGTTATTCCCCGGTCTCGATGGGTTTTGCAAATTCCTCAAGACAGATTTGGAGATTGAAGTTGCGAAAGATGCTGAACGACAACGTGCTGAACTGGAAAGACTGGCTATGGCACAGCAGCTAAGGCACTAAAGTTGAACGTATGGAGAAGTATCGAAGAGCATTTACGGTGTCAGCGTTAGAGGGCGGTAAAAGGAGTAAATGGAGGCTTTGTGTCAGCGAATGAGGCATCAAGTACAGCACATGTAGAGCCGGAATTACCTGTGTATGGAAGGGAGCGGCCCGCACCAGGAGGGTACCGCCTAGACCTTGCGGCAATCGCAATGTGCCCACTGAAGGACAACGGCCAGCCATCCACGTTTGCTGACATCTATAGAAAGCTAATGAATGCGAAGATTTTGAAAGTGCCAGAATGGGTAAGGGGTGGGGCAACGTTCGACACGGATGCAGGCGAAGTTACCGTTAGCGCCGAGTCGGGCCAATTTTGGGTGCTCACCGCCTTACGTGACCTCATGGATCTCCACAAGGAGGGTATAAACCCTCATCGGGCAACGTGGTTTTATTACGGACACGATTGGTCGCGGGATGCAGATGAGCTATATCTATTTTTCGTGGTTCAGGATGGGAAGATTGTGCGCGAATCTTTTTCATGCATGCACTCCGCTCCGCGAGTGCTCACGAAAAATAAAGTAGATGATGAACCAATCTGGCACTCGTGGCCTTACGAGTACGAAGCATGGAACTTATACTGGTACCGGAAGTTTTACACGGAGACGCTCACAGGGCAACTTATGGTGCTCCGGCCTGATGAGCCGATTCTATATAACTACGCTCGTGCAGTACACGATGTTACGCGAGACGTGATGTTGATCACGCTGGTAAAAGTCTACCGACTCCTATGGGTTGCCGTTCCACTGATGGTTGCGATTGCGTTTCCCATTCTAAGACCCTACATGGGAGTAGTAGCCGCGCTTTGTGCGGCAGATTTGTTGTGGAAATGCTGGGCAACTCGCAAGATCGGGCGATAAGAATAACGTCTCTAAGCCCATGATAGCGAATGTGTGGTCATTTCGTGCCGGGTGCCCCACATCTCGCTTCTGAGATGTGGGATTATGGCCGTTACTATTCAGCGTGTGTCAGGTACTCGCGCAGAGCATCCTGCACGACGGCATTCAGCTTAACCTCATGCTCCTCGGCATACAGCGCGGCCCGCTGGTGCAGGTCCTGCGATATTCGGATATTGAAGCTGCCCTTGAATGGGGCGTCTGGAGTCTTGCCCCGGCGCTCGCAAAACTGGAGATACTCGTCGACTGCATCGCAAAAGTTCTTTTCCAGAGATCGCACATCCGTGCCGCCGAAGCTGATCATGTCACGTATGCCCAGAACACGGCCATGCAGCATTTTGTCTTCCGCGCTGTAAAGCACGGAGCCGTCATAGCCTTTGTATTGCAGTGTCTGACTCATCGGATATACCCCTACTCCACAATCCTCGCCACCACATCGTACTCGTGCGACTCGGTAATCTCCGCGCGGTAGAAGGTGCCGGGGACGAGCGACTCGTGCGGGCCGAAGTCGTTGATGAGCACCTTGCCGTCGATCTCCGGGGCGTGCATCGCGGTACGGCCCTGCCACAGCAGTTCCGTCTCGTCGCTCTCGCCCTCCACCAGCACGTCCACTT
>JBEKCX010000497.1:0-4254 GCA_050014655.1 Occallatibacter sp.
TTGTGCCCGCGACGTTGAGCGACTTCAAGATCGATCCGCCCTCGTTCCTGACTATTCCCATCAAGAACGCTATTCCTGTCCGCGTGGACATGGTGTGGCACGCAATATAGCCTGCGCCGCTACTTCAGCAGCAGCTTGCGGATTGCGTGCAGTTCGAGAAGGCGCTTTGCAGTGGTGCGGGGATAGGACATTCTGAGTTCGCCGAGCGCATCGAGGACAATCTGCGAAACGACGAGGCGGGCGTTGTCCTTGTCGTCGGCTGGGACGGCGTACCAGAGCGCATGGCGCGTGCTGGTCTCGCGCAGGCACTCCTCGAAGGCCTCCATGTATTGCTTCCAATACTTGCGCTCGTGAATGTCGGCGAGGCTGAACTTCCAGTTCTTCTCCGGCTCGTCGATGCGTGCAAGGAAGCGCTTTCGCTGCTCCTCCTGGGAGAGGTGAAGGAAGATTTTGACGATGCGCGTGCCGTTGCGATGGAGGTGGTTCTCCATCTCCACGATGGAGCGATAGCGCTGCTTCCAAAACCCTTTGTCGTCGCGCAGCTCTTCGGCGAGGCCCTCGTTGCGCAGCAGTTCGGGATGCACCCGAACGGCGAGGACCTCCTCGTAATAAGAGCGATTGAAGATGCCGATGCGCCCGCGCTCCGGCAGCCGTTGCGTGGAGCGCCACAGAAAATCGTGCTGCAACTCTTCTGCGCTGGGCTGCTTGAAGCTGGAGACCTCGCAGCCCTGCGGATTGACACCCGACATGACGTGGCGGATCGCCCCATCCTTGCCCGCGGCGTCCATGCCCTGAAATACGAGCAGGAGGGAATAGCGATCGGACGCGTAGTGAAGGTGCTGCAGCGCGCTGAGTGCCTCCACGTGTTCGTCCAGAAGTTTTTTATATTGCTTCTTCGACTTGCAGATGGGTTCTATGTCCGTCGGCCTGTCGCTCAGCTTGAACTGCAAGCCGGGATTCACACGGAAATCCTCTGAACTGATTTTGATCTTCGATCTTCCGCTCATCTCAGCCTCGCTGTCTCGGTCTGATTATTTCGGGGACTTTGTCTTCTCGGTCGCCGGATTGGATTTCTCCCAGTCCTGAACTGCTTGAACGTCCTCACGCCCCAGCTCCTCGTAAAGTTCATGGACTCGTTTGACGAGCTGCGGCGTTACATTGGATTGCTCCTTGTCTTTGTCCTCAGGCTTCGGCTTGTCAGCTTTGGCCTCAGGCTTTGCCTCGTCAGGCTTGACATGGTCCAAGACCCGGTAGGCTAGAAGTTTGATGCGGTCGGTGAACAGCGCCCAGAGGATCGCATATCCCCAGACGAGTCCAGCGTACTTCCAACCCAACGGCGTCATAAACAAACCATAGACCGCGATAAAAGTCGCGATTATCTGCGTGCCGAGTACCGCGATCCAAAGGACCTTCGCCGGTTTGATGGTCCAGAAAGGCCCGCGCGTGCGCGTCAGGAAGATCGTGAGATGGCCGGCCACCGAAAGCTTCAGATACATCAGCGTCTGAACATGATCGCGGTCGAGGTGGAATACGCGCTCGCCGAGCCAGAACAATAGAAAGGCAGAGACGACTCCGATGACTCCCAGCACCGTTGAGACACCCAGCACGCGCCGCATGTTCCACGCCTCGGGCTTATTGCTGTAGCGGACGTTGTCGTATGCGATGGAAAGAATTGCTCCATCGTTGAGCAACGCAATCATCACGATCATCACGGCAGTCACGGGGTAGAAGTTGAAGACCAGGATGGCCACCGTCATGAACAGCACTACGCGCAGCGTCTCCGCGATACGATACATGGCATAGCTGTTCATGCGCTGGAATATCTTGCGGCTCTCTTTAATCGCGTCGATGATGACAGAGAGACCTGGCGCGAGCAAAACGATGGACGCCGCCGCGCGTGCTGCGTCAGTTGCACCCGAGACAGCGATGCCGCAGTCTGCCTTCTTCAACGCGGGCGCATCGTTCACGCCGTCTCCCGTCATACCGACGATGTGACCGCTCTTCTGTAAGGCTTCAATGATGAAGTATTTGTGTTCGGGAAAGACTTCGGCGAAGCCATCCGCTTTTTCGATTGCATTGATAATCTTGGGGGTGGGCTGCTGCTTGGTGTCGCCCAGGGTGCTGGCATCAACGATGTTGGTCCCCAGGCCGAGTTGCTTGCTGGTCTCGCGAGCGATGGCGGTCTGATCGCCCGTGACCATCTTGACGTTTAGCCCCATCTGCCTGGCGCTTGCGATGGTTGCCTTCGCCTGCTCGCGCGGCGGATCGAACATCGGGATGACGCCGGCAAACTGCCAGTTCCCCTCCTGGTCGGCGCGGCAGACACCAAGTGAGCGGAAGCCGCGCCCGGCAAACTCATTCACCGCCTTTTCGACTTCGGGCTTCACTGCATCGGCATTTTTCGATATCTGCAGGATGACCTGTGGCGCGCCCTTGGCAACGAAGAACTGCTTGCCGTCACCACCCTTTACGGTTGCTTCAGTGCGCTTATGCACGGGGTCGAAGGGTTGGAAATGAAGCACCTGGAATGTCTTCAACGCGTTCGCATCCTTCAGGCCGCCGATTACCGCAAGATCGATCGTGTCTTTGTCTTCGGCACGCGACGCGAGCGCCGCCCACAGAATCACCTGGTCGGCTGGGATGTTGTTCTCTGTAAACGGATCGCCCAGAGTCAACTTGTTCTGGGTCAGGGTGCCTGTTTTGTCGGAACAAAGAACGTCGACGCCAGCCAACTCCTCGATTGCCGAAAGCCGGGTAACGATTGCCTTACTCTTCGCCAGCAGACGCGCACCGACCGCCATCGTTACAGAGAGCACCGTTGGCATCGCGACTGGAATCGACGCAACCAGCAGAATAAGACAGAACTCCAGCGTGTCGAGGACGGGATTATGGCGAAGCAGTGAGACTGTGAGTATGCCCGCGACCAAAACCACGGCAAGAACAATCAGGTAGTCGCCAATCTTGAGCACGGCCTTCTGGAAGTGACTCACCGTGTGGGCCTGCTGCACCAGTTCCGCTGTCTTGCCAAAATAAGTGCGCGGTCCGGTCGCATAAACCATTGCGTCGATCTCACCCTGGCGCACAATCGAGCCGGAGAAGACCGCCTCACCCGGCTTGCGCGTGACTGGCAGCGACTCGCCAGTCAGGGCGGACTGATCTACCTCGACGGGATCGCCATCCAACAGCCGCGCGTCTGCCGGAACAATGTTTCCCAGCTTCAGACGAATGACATCGCCGGCAACCAGTTCAGTCGCCTTTGGTGTGGCCCATTTGCCGTCGCGCAAGACCGTCGCGTCGTTCGCCAGCTTTGCCTTGAGGGCCGCAATCTCATTGCCCGCCTGATGCTCTTCCCAGAACGCAACGATGGCATTTGAGAAGAGAAGCGCCAGGATGACGAAGAAGTCCAACCAGTGCCGTACAATCCCCGACAGAATCACCGCAGCTTCAATCATCCACGGGATTGGCCCCCAGAAATAGGTCAGGAACTTCAGGAACGCATTGGTCTTCTCCACCTTGAGTGCATTGGGGCCATCCTGCGTCAGCCGTTTCGCAGCCTCGGCCTGAGTCAGGCCTTTCGGAGAAGACTGCAGCTTGGCCTCAAGGTCGGCCATCGGGATCGCTTTCAAGTCGTCCTTCGAGGTTGGCTTTGCGCCGGGCTTCAGGTCTTCTTTGGCATCAGCCTTCGGTTTGCCATTTGCGTCGGGCTT
The DNA here is from genome assembly GCA_050014655.1 of Occallatibacter sp. Lineage (GTDB taxonomy): Bacteria > Acidobacteriota > Terriglobia > Terriglobales > Acidobacteriaceae > Telmatobacter. The sequence goes on from JBEKCX010000497.1 coordinate 3,708, forward strand.
TGCATCGGGCTTGGGCTGTTGCTCCGGCTTGGGCTTCTCTGCATTCTGATACATATTCGCTGTCTCCGCGTTCTTCTTGCTTGCAGCGGTTTCCGGGCGAGCCATCCTCTGGCTCAACACATCCGAACCCTAGACTGGAGTGTCTGTCCGCGCAGCCTTGAAAGCCGTTCAGTATTGCTCGTGGGCCTACTTGGTGTCGATGCAATCCGGGCGGAAATTGTTGCATGGCAGGCTTGGATTGGCTGTCTCTTTTCGATGGCAGTACGGTCTGTCCGCATGAACTGCGCAGCCTGCAAAATCGGTGCGCCGCTATTGCACGATGAGCGTCAGGTTGATGCTGTGGGTAAGGCCTGCGCTTGTCCCGGAGACGACGATGTTATAGCTCCCGCTGGGCGTTGGCGTCACCGGACTGACGGGCGACGAGCTGGTCGATTGCGGAATCATCCGCGATGCGCTGCATCCTGCGACCAGCAATACGCAGCACAGCATAGCCAGCGCGCCCAGCCGCCGCGCGCGGCGCCCTCCCAGGCCAAGCAGACCCAAAGGA
>JBEKCX010000498.1:0-4288 GCA_050014655.1 Occallatibacter sp.
AGGAATGATGGCCGTGCCGTAGTGCTCGGCCATTTCCCGGTAGGAACGGTTGATGACCAGTTCATCCCTTGTGTTTTTCGTTATGCCTGTTTTAAGGTTTAATGTAAAGTTCGCAATAATGTAAAGTTGCCAATAAAACGCTTGATTTTAAATACTTTTATCTGCCTATTGCTTTACATTATAAAATTGAATAAAATCAGCCCAATAAATAAAGGAGTGTGGAAAAATGGGTGATTTTATTCCAATGGATGAGGTGATCAGTATCCTGGGAGATTTGAAAAATACGATTACGTCAAATCTTTCGGATACGAGACTCAGCAAATTTTATACTGACCAGGTTGATGGCTTTATCAGATTTTGCAGAAATGAAGAAAACCGAGCCATTGTGGGTGAGGATTACGTCAGTCGCTATTATGAAGCAGTTACCGGGGCAACATCTTACAAGCATCCTGGTTCGCTTTATCTCAGAAAAAAAGCCAGGGCTATTTTATTGATCCGTGATTCTTTAGCACGAACGCATATAAGGAGGCAGTACCGCTACAACAGTCTTGACATCCCAGAGATGTTCAAGGGAGACATAGCTGGTTATTCCAAGTGGATGTTAGAAAGGGGCAACTCCCCGGAAACCATCAAAACCCGAATAGGGAGGGTTAAGATGTTCCTGCTTGAACTGGAAAAGAATGGATGCCTCTCGATGGGCAGGCTTACCATTGGCTGGTTTATGCATTATGTATCAGGCCTCAAAGGAAGATATTCATCTGCGGGTAAGTCGAATATTCTTTATGCGCTACGCAACTATTTCACCTGCCCCTGCATATCAAGGCTGCTGAAATGGGATCCAATGCCGTTATTGACAAACCTGCATACAAATAGGCATGAACGTCTGGAATCCTTCTACACGCCGGAAGAAATAAGGAAAGTCTTAGGTGCTGTTGATAGGACTTCCAAGTCAGGAAAAATGTTATATCTGATGATGTTACTTGCCTGCGTTTATGGGCTGCGATCCTATGATATAAAAACCTTGAGGATATCAAACATTGATTGGAGCCAAAGCCTTATTAATCTCAATCAGCATAAAACCAAGCATTATTTACAACTTCCATTAACAGAAGAAGTCAAGCTTGTCCTCCTGGACTATCTGAAAAATGCCAGGCCCCCTGTAGCCGACGACCAGGTATTTATAAAATTGCGTTCACCACATAAACCATATTCGGAGAATGGTCACTTTTCCGGAAAAATAAAGCGGTACTTTACCTTTGCTGGGATCATTACCGACCGTAAGCATGCCGGGCTTCACTCACTGAGGCACAGCCTGGCAAGTAATCTAATGAATGACAACACGCCCATCAGTGAAATTGCGGCTATTCTGGGACATACCTCAGTCCAGTCAACTAGACAATATGTCTGGTCTAACATCAGCCAGTTGAGGGCCGCTGCATTGGAGGTGCCTGCATATGATCACCGATAAAGAATTTCTCGTCTTCCAGGAGGGCATATTTAAGCCGTACTTTGAAAAATATATCGAGTTCAAGCGCGGTAAAGGGGAAAAAGTTTCCCAATCTACCCTTGTAAGGCTAAGAGGCCTTAATGACTCACTTAACAGGTGCTCCAATACATTGGACATCGACCGTAATATTGTTGAACTAATATTGCAGGAAAAGGATACGGAGAAAGAGGCATCGCGTGCGATGAGGGTTTCTGACCTGCGCCAGTTCAATGCATGGTTAAAGGCTCTCGGTGTCCAGGCATACCAGATTCCTGCTAAATACATGAAGAAGGTCCATATGGCCTTTAAACCGTATATCTTCTCGGCAGAGGAGCTATTTAAGATCATCGAGGTATCTGACCATCTGAAACCCTGCAGGCGCAGCAGTAATTATCATAGGGTTTACCCCGTTCTGGTGCGAATCCTCATAGGTACCGGGATAAGGATAGGCGAGGCGCTATCACTCAGGATTAAAGATGTAGATGTGACCAACAGGCTCATCGTAGTATATCAATCGAAAAACAACGTGTCACGGTATGTACCGATGTCCGACAGCCTTTCGGGGGTCGCTCTTGATTATGTGTCAGGTCTGTTATACAGGCATAATGTAGAACAGTACCTATTTGTCTCCCCTTATACAGGAACCCGTTATAGTTATGATGCCATGAGGCATATATTCAAGAAAATTTTCGCAGAAGCCGGAATTCGGACGCCGGGAGGCAGGCTCCCAAGAATCCACGATATCCGGCATTCATTCTGTACATTAAGTCTGAACAGAATGCTCGATTCCGGAATGGACCTGTATGTTGCAGTCCCTGTGCTGGCAGCATATGTCGGGCACGTCAACCTGAGTGATACGGAAAGATACATCCACCTGACTGAACACGGATACGATGAATTCGTGCTCAGGGAGGGAGCGCTTAAAACGCTGATACCGGAGGCGGATGCAGATGAAGGATAACTCGCTTTCGTACTATGTACAGAATTATTTTTTATCGTATCTCATATCCCGGAGAGGATATGGCGATAATACTATCGCCTCCTATCGTGACACATTTAGACTGCTGTTTATGTTCCTCGAATCTGAAGGCAAAAAGCTGTCCAAGCTGAAATTGGCGGATATCAGCCCAAGCTGTGTACTGCAGTTTCTGGAATGGACAGAGACCGAGAGGTCTAATGCCATCTCGACCAGAAATCTGCGGCTAGCAGTGCTAAAATCCTTTTTTGGCTATGTTCTTTCGATGACACCGGAATTCTCGGAGCAGTGCACCGATATAATCAATATCTCTGTCAAGAAAGTCGAGAAAAAGCCCCCACTTTACCTGACGGAATCGGAGACGAAGCTTCTGCTTAATGCTCCCGAGAGAAACAGCAGAGAAGGTATACGCCACATGGCAATCCTTACACTTCTTTATGACTCGGCATGCCGAGTGCAGGAACTGATAGACCTGAGCGTTGCAGATGTAACCATAGGTCGCTGCTGCAAGGTGTTTGTTAAAGGCAAGGGCTCTAAGTATCGAGAAATACCGATATTTGGCGAGACCGGCAGGATTCTGAAGTGCTATATCAATGCATATGGCCTGAAATCAAACGATGCACTATTTACAAATAGGAGTGGCGAACGCCTTACCAGGGCGGGTGTTTCCCATATAATGAACAAATACAAAAAATTATTGCAGGAACAGTATCCAGACAGCTTTGATTTGAGGCTTTCACCGCACACGATGAGACATAGCAAGGCGACTCATCTGGTAAATGAAAATGTGAACATCTTCAATGTCAGGGATTTTCTCGGGCATGTATCGGTAACCACAACACAGGTATATCTGACTTCGAACCCCGAGGTAACCAGAAAGGCAATAGAGAAAGCTTCAAGCAAAATCGTATCAGAAAGCAAAGACTATTATTCCCTACCGGAAAAGGAAGATTTATTGGCTTTTTTGAAAACAATGGCATAAATTTTAATGTAAAGTCGGATAGAAGAACACCAGCCTGACTCCGCTATTTTCAAGTCCGGCTTTACATTATTGCGAACTTTACATTAAATCTCAAAAGCGGCGTCAGTAAAGCCTGCAAGTACGAACCGGATCTAAATCCGACCTACCGGGATATGGCAGAATATTACGGCTGCGCGGTGCTACCTGCCCGTCCCCGGAAACCCAGAGATAAGGCAACCGTGGAAAATGGAGTCTTGATATCTCAAAGATGGATACTGGCGGTATTAAGACACCGTACTTTCTACAGCCTTGCTGAGCTTAATGCCGCTGTCCGGGAGTGTCTGGAGCGTCTCAATACCCGCCTGCTGCACCGGGCAAAGAAAGGCCGCCGTGAGCTGTTTGAAGCATTAGACCGGCCTAATGTGCTACCGCTGCCTCAGAGACCCTACGAATACGCCGAATGGTACAAGGCCAAGGTCCAGTTGAATTACCACATTGATGTGGCCGGCCATTATTACAGCGTCCCTTTTCAGCTGATACATGAAAGACTGGACATCCGGCTGACGGGGACAACGATAGAAGTTTTCAACAAGGGGGTACGAGTGGCGGCTCATGTCCGGAATCAGGTTAAAGGTGGCTACACTACATTACCGGATCACATGCCACCGTCACACCGTTTCTACGCTGAATGGAACCCTGCCAGGTTTATCCAGTGGGCTAGTAAAACCGGAGAATCGACCGCGCGGCTGGTGGAAGAGATACTGAGTACACGTCCTTATCCGGAGCAGGGCTATAAAACCTGTCTGGGAATCATCAATCTGACACGTAATTACGACCCTGTACGTGTCGAAGCGGCAGCAAAACG
>JBEKCX010000499.1:0-2932 GCA_050014655.1 Occallatibacter sp.
ATCCCGCCGAACCGTCCCGCCCACACGCTCATCTGCCCGGTCTGCGGCTGCTCCAGCCCGTGCAGCGTGTCGATCACCACCAGCGTGTGCTCATCCACCGTATAGCGGTGGTAGGCGTCGCGGATCACCAGCGCGTCGATGCCGTGGAACTCCGGAATCAGCAGCTCCAGGATCCCCAGCGTATGCATCATGCGCAGCGCCTTGCCCGCGAAGAACCCCTGCAGAATCTCCTGCATGTGCCGCCACAGCGACGGCCCCTCCTCCAGGTGCGCCGACAGCAGCGGCAGCCCCTGCGTGATCCTCTGCTCGCTCCCGCGCTCCAGCCCGTATCCCGTCCGCGCCATCGCCGCAAACAGTTGCAGCACCACGTCCGGGTCCACCGCCGGATCGCCCACCGCATCGCTCACTCCATCCAGCACCAGCCGCCCGCCCACCACCCGGAAGCCCGCCACGGCAGGCTGGGCGCCGCGCCGCCCTTTGGCAAAGGCAGCTTTGGCGGTGGCCTTCCAGCGTCCCGCCAGCGGACTTCCCGCGGCCCCGTCCAGCATCTGGGTCAGGCAGCGCTCCACGCTGCGCGCGTGGCGGAAGTAGCTCCGCATCCAGTACGCCGCTTCCACCCCGTCCTCCATTGCACCCGGCTCCGCCCATTGCAACCGTCGCTGCCCCAATCCGATGGCCGCGGCCGCCGCCGCGTCCTGGGCCTGCCAGTCCAGCGTATTGTCGTCCCGGTCGTGCCGGTAGTGCAGAAAACAGCGCACCGTGAACAGAAACTCCACCGCCTGGCGAAACTCCTCGCGGTCGCTCGCCAACCCCCCGCTCGCATTCTCCGCTCCCGCCGTCTTTGTTCCCCGCCCCACCCCCTCCAGCCGCTCGAGCCATGCGCACACATGCACGTCGCGCAGCCCGCCCGGACAGTCCTTGATGCTCGGCTCCAGGTGGAACGGTGTATCTCCATACTTGGCGTGCCGTTCGTCGGTCAGCTTCACCAGTCCCGCGGCCAGCGCCTTGTTCTCCCGCTCCAGCATCTTGGGAAAACCAACCTCCGCCAGCCTCCGGTACACCTCCGCGTCTCCCGCCAGCAGCCTGTGGTCCAGCAGCGCGATGGTAAACTCCGCGTTCTCCGCGTCGAAACGCTCCGCCTCGCTGCGCCGCCGCGTCGCCGGCGCGAGGCGAATCCCGCAGTCCCAAAGCTGCTGGCTGATCCGCCGCAGCGGATGCTTGATCTCCGCCTCCGAAACCTTCCCATCCAGCAGGTACAGCAGGTCCACATCCGAGTAGGGAAACAGCTCCCGCCGCCCATACCCTCCCACCGCCAGCACGGCAATCCCCTTCCCCAGCACCGGCGTCTGCTCCACCGCCTGCGTCCACAGCCCCACAATCAGCTCGTCCACCGCCGCCGCCCGTGCAGCCACCGTCACCGTCCCGCTCGCTCCGGTGGCAAACGCGCCGCGAATCTCCAGCATCCGCCGCTGGTACTGCCCGCTCAACCCCTCGCTTGTGGTCTCGTCTTGGTTCATCGCTGTATGGATAGGTATTAACTACAGCATACAGCCTGCCAGTCGGGTGCCCCATCCTCGACGCGCTGTTTCATCGCGCGGCAGGGTGGGGTATCGTTCGCGGTAGCGAACGACCGTCTTCCTCGACTTACCTATTAACGCTGTCATCCTGAGCGGAGTTTGGCGCGAACTCGCGCCAAGCGCAGCGAAGGACCCCTGTATTTGTTTTGTTTAAAGGCACGGGTTCACCCGTGCCGCAAAACGCCGCACTTGCAACGCGGCTTGAGCCGCTGAGGTCAGCCGTTCATCCCAACCGCAATCTTCCGCAGCCTAGTCAGCCGCCGAAGGTCGCGCCCCCTACAGCGCGATCTCGCCCCGCTCGTCGTTCCGGATGCGGATCGCCTCGTCCATCTTCGACACGAAGATCTTGCCGTCCCCGATCGTTCCCGTGCGCGCCGTCGTCAGGATCGTCTGCACCGCCTTCTCCACCATCCCGTCCGGAACCACCATCTCCAGCTTCACCTTGGGCAGCAGGTCCACCGAGTACTCGCGTCCGCGGTAGAACTCCGTGTGCCCCTTCTGCCGCCCGTGTCCGCGCGCCTCCAGAATCGTCATTCCCTGCACGCCAATCTCCACCAGCGCGTCCTTCACTGCATCCAGCTTCGACGGCTGGATCACTGCTTCGATCTTCTGCATTTAATTCATCCTCTCGCTCGCTTGCATTCAGGCAAGCTCTAGCATAGTACTCCACGCCCGGTTACCGCTGCCACCCCCCGGCGAAGAAAGAGGCGTACTCCTGTACCCAGGAGTACACCCCTCCCAAAAAACTGCATCGTCCGGCCCGTGTCAGCGGGTGCCCCATCCATTCCGCGTTCTCTGCGGAATGGGTGGGAACCAGCGTCAATACACACGGATCAATGCGCCCATTCGTAGCCTTCCTCCCCATGTTGCGACAGATCCAGGCCTTCCCTCTCTTCGGCCGCGCTCACGCGCAGTCCAATCGTCTTGTCCACGACGAACAGAATCACCAGTGTGCCCACTATCGCCAACCCCCAGGCAATCCCCACGCCCATCGCCTGGTTCAGGATCTGGTGCGTGTTGCCCTCCAGCACGCCGGTCACCTTGCCCGCGCCGAAGACCGGGTTGATCGCGCTGCGCGCAAACAGCCCCGTCAGCAGCGCGCCAATCGTTCCGCCCGCGCCGTGCACGCCGAACGCATCCAGCGAATCGTCATACCCGAACCACGACTTCACCGTCACCACCATGAAGAAGCAGCACGCGCCGGCGATCAATCCAATCGCAATCGCCGCCATCGGCGACACAAACCCCGACGCCGGCGTAATCGCCACCAGCCCCGCCACGCAGCCCGAGATCGCGCCCAGCGCCGATGGCTTGCCGTTGCGGATCCACTCCGCCGCGCTCCATCCAATCGCCGC
>JBEKCX010000500.1:0-3691 GCA_050014655.1 Occallatibacter sp.
AAGCCATTCTCGAAAAAACGAACGTACTGCCCGAGGGTATGCCGATTTCTGCCAAGATGCTGCTGCATCTCGGCAACAGGGCGGCCCTTGACCAGGCGCTCTCCCGGCTTGTGCGTCGTGGCAAACTTCTGAGAGCCGGGCGGGGAGTGTACGTGTCCCCCGTCGCAAGCAGCTTTGGGCACCGGGCGCCTGCCGTGGAGAAGGTGGTTGAGGAGCTGTCCCGTCAGCGCGGAGAGACTGTCGTCCCTTCGGGGGCAACCTCTGCCAATGCTCTTGGATTGACGACGCAGGTGCCAACCCGAACCGTCTATTCAACCTCTGGGAAGAGCCGCAAATTCACTTTGGGCAAACAGGTCGTCCATCTACAACACGTACCGGCATGGCAACTCACCCTTGCCAAAGATCCCGCTGGGGAGATCATTCGCGCTCTCGCATGGGCTGGCCCGGAGAAGGTCAACCAGGCGTTGAAGGAAATCAAGACCAGAGTCCCGCGCTCTGAATTTCAACGCATATCCCAGGTAGCTGCGCCGTCGCAGTTTATGGAAGCGGGTGTCGATCGTCGCACCTCCGGGACAAGTTTCCAGTTTCCAAATTGGAAATTATCGCCTACAATTAGCCCATGCAAGGCCAGGACGTTGCGCTTCTCCTAAAACTCGCCATCCAGAATGCGCCACAAGTGCCCTCCAAAGACTTGGCGGAAAGCCTCTTCATCTCTCCGTCAGAAGTGTCGAAGTCTCTGAAGCGTAGTGCGGAGTCAGGGCTTCTTCACATCTCCAATGGAGAAAAGAGAGTCAATCGGTCTGCGCTGATGGAGTTCCTGTCTCATGGATTCAAGTATGTCTTTCCACCAGCAAAGGGCTCTCTGGCGCGCGGCGTCCCGACGGGTGCGTCCGCGGAGCCTTTGAAGTCACGTTTTCTGGATGATGGCGATCCTCCTGAAGTCTGGCCGTATGTCGAAGGAAAAGTACGGGGCATCGCGTTTGCGCCACTGTACAAGGGAGCACCCAAGGCAGCGCTGCGAGATCCCAAATTCTACGGTGTGCTCGCACTCTGCGATGCGGTTCGCGGCGGGAGAACGCGAGAACGAAACCTCGCGATCGAACTGCTCGGCAAGGAGATCGATGCCTGATCCTAACCTGCCGCTGCTGGAAGATGCGGTTCACAAACTCGCTCCATTTCTGGATGAGATTGTTTTTGTTGGCGGCATCACTCTGGGGCTACTGATTACTGACAAGGCTGCCGCTCCGATTCGCGGGACGAACGATGTCGATGTGATAGCCGAAATTGTCACGTATGCGGACTACATCGCGTTCTCAGAACGTCTCCGCGTGGCCCACTTCACAGAAGATGAAGGGGAAAAGCCTCTCACTTGCCGGTGGCACAATGGTGCTCTGACAGTGGATGTGTTGGCTCTCAACGAGGAAGTGCTGGGGTTCACAAACATCTGGTATGAATCCGCGCTTCGTCATGCATTCACAGTCACTCTGCCCGGTGGACAATCGATCCGAGTCATTACCGCGCCGTTTTTCCTGGGAACGAAGATGGAAGCATTTCGGGGACGCGGCAAGATGGATTTTCAGGCCAGTCACGATCTTGAAGATTTCGTTGCTGTAATCGAGGGACGAGATACTTTGCTTCGGGAGATCACCGAGTCTCCGCTAGAGCTTCGGCGTTATCTGGCCGAGGCAGCAAAGATGTTGCTCGCTGAACCTCGGTTCCTTGACGTGCTGCATGGATTTGTCTTGGATAACGAGCGGGTCCCCCTCATACAAGAACGGCTTGCTGAACTTGTACGGCAAGGATAAAAAGCCACCGATCTCATCCGCCTTCTCGAGGGAGTCCGGCTTTGGAAACGTGATATGGTAGCGGCTTCATCCTGTCCTCTAAGAATGGAATCTCTTTTCCCATTTCTTATGGCTCGCCTTTGTCCCGAGTTCGCCAGTTGCTGCCAAGCTGTGCTCGCCACAGTATCGAGCCAGCCTTCAAAGGCGCGATACGGGAGGCCATTGTCTCGATGACTGCATCGGGAAAATTCTCAATTTTCCGCTCATAAATGAAACTCCGATCATGCTTCACGCTCACGTTAAAACGCCTATAGGCATCTTATAGGACTCAAATTTTAGCGATGCGATGACGATCTCGCGATTGCTGGATGACCCAAAGGCGCAGGCCGCGTTGCACGGCAGAGTGCTGGTTGTGGATGAAGCGGGCATGGTCTCAGGCCGTCAGATGGAAGGCATGGCGGCGCAGGAAGCCGCGCGTCTCCAGGTCTTGAAGGACCGGCCCTACGGCTCCCAAAGCGACTTGTGCGGCAGCGGCGATCGGGCGGTATGTCATGCCAGCGAGTTCGGGCTTACATAGCAGAGCAAAGAGGATATTCATGCCCGCCGGTGTGACCGCTGAGATATACCCTGCGTCCGATGTGATCCGGCCGTGGCCGCCCAATAATGTAGAGGAGAGTTGTGCCGGTGCGGATAAACAGGTTGCCCGCGGTGTCCACGAAAGGAAGGTTGAGACGGCGCCATTCCCCCAAATCTTTCCCGCTTTGTTGATGGACCTGAGAACGACCCCAAACGGCCTTAGATCAGAAGATGATCTTTCGCCACCCTGTCCCTCAAAGACGATGGTATTCCGGCATCTGCCGCGAAGCTCGACCAATTGTCCACTGACGCTCGAACGTCTGCTAAGGCATCTTGTGGTTTGCGCACGCCGAAGCGGTCGGCAACTTCAAGCAGATCAACGCGCGTAATGCCCTGAAATTTCCCATTTACACTCATCAGGTGTTGGTAGGTCCACTCGCCCTTCGGATTGTAGGCGTGCGTGACATCATAGGCCGGAGCCAGTTGCCAGGAGTGGCCCTGCTTCAAGAGGAACGCGAAGTTCTTTGTATGGTCATCGCAGTTGCGCGCCATTACATTGAAGGCCATGCGGCGAAAGGTCTGGCTCCTCGCTTCGTCGTCAAGGCCGAGTTTGCCGATGGTCATGAAGAGTTGCTCATAGGCGTGTGTACCGCGCTGCCTAAAATCAAGATGATTCATGGCACAGAGCGTCTGCAGATGGTGCTTGTGAGTCTTGCCGTGGATGTCCTCACGGTCAAATCGTTTTGTCATGAAGTGAGCGCGGCCGTTTTCTTCCAGTAGCCGGCAAGGAGACATGATGATGCCCGCTTCATTCGCCATGAGGGAGTATGCGTATTCGATGCGTCCGTAACCCTCGCCCGTACCCAATTCCTTGTCCTTCCCCACGCCATCGAACTTCAACAGCCAGTGTTCAAACCCGGGCGCGGTGTCGAACTGTCCGCTGCGAACCTCATCCGTCTGCGGGTTCCACGCGATGACGGCTTTCGCGCGCGCGCCGCCCGCGGACGTGCCTACCTTGATGATGTTCGCCAGCGCAGCTTTTGCTTCGTGGTCGACCGCGAAGCTCCCTTGCACGAGTCTGCGCGCCTCCTCGACGAGCTGCTTCATTTCGATGGGTGCCGAACTCTCGGTATGAGAGCCGCGCGCAGGACGAAACTCTAAAGCGCCCATACCGCGTTTGCCCATATATGCCAGCCGGTCCAGTATTGTGATGGCGCTCTTTTCGATACCTTTGGTTGCCATCCATGCGTCGATCAGTGCATTGCCGAAGTCATCGGGAAGAGCGTCGGCCAGCATCGAGGGAAGGCCGAAATACGTTGCCTCCGGAAGCG
>JBEKCX010000501.1:0-2943 GCA_050014655.1 Occallatibacter sp.
CACGCGGTGCTCGGCCCAGCCGAGGACGCGGGATGGTCCCACTGGTCACCTGGTTCACCTCCGCGCCAGGGCTTCTCCCGACATAGGGAGAGCCTGCCCTACCAGGGGGCTCGCCGGGAACTCCCCGATGTCCCGTCTCGTCGGGACGTTTGCGTCTAGGCAGAAGGCTAGGCACTGTGATAAAAATTTAGACCCCTTTTGCCTCGCCGCCAAGCCACAAGATCTCAACGGGTCACCCAGTACAGGCCAAAAAGCGCGATCGCGACAACCGCGAGGTGCTCGGCGACGCTGGAGAGGCGCCGCGGGGGGATCACGGCGCCGGCCACCATGCCGCGCACCCCGTACCAGATCACGAGGGTCACAGCGGCGGCAGCGCCCGGGGTGACCACCGCCCCGTCGACCGCGACCATCGCCCCGGTCACGAGCACGGCGGTGAGCGCCGCCAGCGCGACCGTGTGACGGAGGCGCGTCTCCTCGGTCCGGAGCCCATCCAGGGTGACCAAGCCCACCCCCACCAGGGCGACGGCGACCCGGAGACCGAGCGGCAGGTTCGGGCTGGCCGAAGCGAGGAGCACGGGGACCAGCACCGCGATGGCGGCAGCGTCGCGGAGGAAGCGGCCTCCCCAGCTGTCCCTGCCGCTGGCCCGGAGCCCGCCGAGGTGGGGCAGCCCTCCGCAGACGGCGACGGTGACGGCCGCGGCGACCAGCCGGGTACGGATGTCCACAGTGCCGGCGAGAACCAGGGCGAAGGCGCCGAGGGCCGCCACCGGGAGGGCGATCGCCTCCACCGCCGGCCGGTGCTCCGCCGGGTAGACGAACCGGTCGTAGGCGGCGAGGGCCAGGCCGGTCACGAAACAGAGTGCGGTGACGCCGACCACCGAGCCGAGGAGCCCGACAGCTCCGGGCCGGAGTGCGACAGCGACCGCACAGGCCGCCACCCCGAGCGCGGCGTGGATGATCGGGAAGGGCACCTCGGCCAGCCGCGGCTCAAGGGAGATCCCCAGAGCCCGCCGCGCCTGATCGGCGTAGTACGCATGACCGCGCACGGCGGCACGCGTGGGCAGCTCGTTCTGAGGCGGTCTCGCCACACCTCGGCTCCGAGGCGGAGCGTCGCCCGCCGCTCGCCGAGCCGTGTGCCCGCCATCCCGCCCCGGACGCTCAGGGGGCAGAGGAGCCCTCGCGGCCATATCGATCCTCGAGTCTTACGATGTCGTCGATCTCCGGTGAGGAGGCCTCGAAGAGATCGGTCTCGTCCACGGCGACGAAGCGATGGCGGCGGCCCGGACGGACGCGCGCGCTCATGCCGGGGGCGAGACGGTGGGTCTCGAGGGTGCCATCGGCGCTCTCGAGCACCAGGTCCAGAAGGCCCGAGAGGACAAAGATTGATTCGTCCTTCTGGACGTGGTACTGGAGGGAGAGCGCCTGGCCACCCTCGATATGAATGAGCTTGCCCAGGTAGCGGTCGGTGACCGCCCAGCGCAGCTCGTACCCCCAGGGCTTGTCGACGCGCCCGTGACCGGCGCCGTGGATGCTGGCGGGAAGCGCCGCCTCGTTCATCGGGCGCCCCCGCCCGGCCGTGGTGACACGATCCCGACCAACTGCTCCATGGCGGTGAGGAGCTCCTCGACCCGCTCCGGCGATGCCGCTTCCGCGTACACCCTCATCAGCGGCTCGGTTCCGCTCATCCGAACCAGCACCCAGCTGGTGTCAGCGAGGATGAACTTGAAGCCGTCGTCGCTGCGGGTCCCGACCACGGTGGCACCGGCAATCTCCTCGGGTCGCTGCCCGCGCATCCGCTCCTCCACCTGGTGCTTGCGCTCCTCGTAGTCCTCCCGCTCGAAGCGGATGTCGTGCCGGGCGTAGCTGTGGGGACCGACCAGGTCAAAGAGGTGCCGGAGCACGCCGGAGAGCGGCATGCCGTAGGCGACCACCATCTCGGCGATAGTGAGACCGGCAACGATCCCATCGCGCTCGGGGATGTGGCCCCGGAAGGCGAAACCACCCGACTCCTCGCCGGCGAGGAGGGCGTCGGTCTCGATCATCTTGGGTCCGATGTACTTGAAGCCGACAGGGGTCTCGATGACCGGGACGCCGAAGCGCTCGCCGAGCCTGTCCAGCATCACGCCGCTGGTCAGCGACCGGATCAGATGCCCGCGCAATCCCCGTTTCTCCAGAAGATACATGGCGAGCAGCGCCATCACCTCGAGCTGGGTGACGAAGCGGCCGGTCTCGTCGATGATCCCCACCCGGTCCGAGTCGCCGTCATTGGCGATGCAGAGGTCGAATCCCCCGGCCGCCATCTTGGCCATGGCCTCGGGCATGTACTTGCCGATGGGCTCGGGGTGCATGCCCCCGAAGCCGGGGTTGCGCTCGGCGTGCAGCTCGGTCACGGAGGTCTTGCCGCCTGCGACCGCAGCCCGGATCAGGCCGATCCCGGCGCCGTACATTGGCTCATGGAGGATGCGCAGCCCGGCGTCGCGCAGCCGCTGTAGATCGACGAGACGGCCCACCTGCCGGAGGTAGTCCGGGATCGGATCCACCACCTGCACCCTGCCGCTCGCCTGCGCCTCCTCGAACGGGACGGCGAGCACCCCCTCCTCGAGGGCTCGGCGGGTGTGCATCTCCAGCTGCTCCACCACCTCGGGGGCGGCGGAACCCCCGTAGTCGGGCTTGTACTTGAGTCCGTTGAACTCGGCTGGGTTGTGACTGGCGGTGACGGCCACGGCGCCCGCCTGATGGCGCTCGACGACCGTCCAGGTGATGGTGGGCGTGGGCACCGGATGGTCGAGCAGGAGAACGTTCTTTCCGTTGGCGGCGAGCACCCGAGCCACCTCGCGGGCAAAGAGCTCCGCCGAGAAACGGGTGTCGTGGCCGACCACCACACCCCGGGTGTCCCCCTCCAGATACCAGGCCACCCCCTGGGCGACGGCGCGGACTCTCTCG
>JBEKCX010000502.1:0-3099 GCA_050014655.1 Occallatibacter sp.
CGGCGCCCCAGGTCGCGCCAGCGCCGAAGGCCGCCACCACCACCCTGTCGCCCCGCTTGAAGCGCCCCTGGGCGGCGGCGCCTGCCAGGGCGAGGGGGATCGAGGCGGAGCTGGTGTTGCCGGTTTCCGTGATGTTGACCACCACTCGCTCCATCGGAATGCCCATCCGTTTTGCGGCGGCCTCGATGATGCGCTGATTGGCCTGGTGGGGGACGTAGTGGTCGATGCTGGCCGGGTCCCAGCCGGCGTCGGCGCACACCCCGGTGGTGACGTCGCAGAAGGTCTCGACCGCCATTCGGAAGGTTCCCTTGCCGGCCATCCGGAGCTTGTCGGGGCTGTCGGAGCCGTCGGGCTTGGGCCCGTAGTAGATCAGGTGACCCTTGGTCCCGTCCGCACCCCAGCGCCGGGCCACGATCCCGCCCACGGAGGTGGCCCCGAGCACCGCCGCACCGGCGCCGTCGCCGAAGAGCACACAGGTGCCGCGGTCCTGCCAGTCCACCAGCGAGGTCATCGACTCCGCGGCCACCAGCAGGATGTGATCCGCGACGCCGCTGCGGATCAGCCCCTCGGAGACGATCAGCCCGTAGGTGAAGCCGCTGCAGGCAGCGTTCACGTCGAAGGCCGGGATGCCGCCCATGTCCAGCTTGCGCTGGATCAGGCAGGCGGTCGACGGGAAGAGGGTGTCCGGGGTGACCGTGGTCACCACGATGGCGTCGATCCTGGGCGAGCCTGCCATCTCCAGGGCACGGCGGGCCGCCTTGGCCCCCATCTCGGAGCTGGTCTCACCCGCCACCGCACGGTGCCGGAGCCGGATCCCGGTGCGCTCCATGATCCAGGAGTCGGAGGTGTCGACCATCTTCTCGAGGTCGGCGTTGGTCAGGATGCCGTCGGGCAGGTGGGCGGCGACCGAGAGGATGCCAGCCCGGCGCTCTCGTGCGGTGACCTCGGTCGATGGTGGCCGCCCGCCCTGCACGGCCGGCGTTCTCTCGACGGCGCCCGCAGCCGCGCGCTGCGGGGGACGCTCGCGGCCTGTCCGCGGGTCATCGCCATCCGGCGAGGCGGCCTGGTAGCCTTGCACCTGATCCATTCCGCCTGACCCGATTGGAGCGAGCCTGCCCCCACAGGCGCTGCCGTCTCAGCCGGACTGGACAGCGGAACCGGAGCGTTGCCCGGGGTGTCCAACCGGGTGGAGGGCGTGGTGGCCAGCAGGTGGACCGAGGTCGAGGTCTACGCGACCTACATGAAGCTCACGGGCGAGGTCGAGGTGCCGGACTCCCAGCGCTTGAGCGATGTCGTGAACGGTGGCGAGCGCTACCTGACGCTCCGGGACACCCGAGCGGAGCCGCTCTCCGTCAACTACCCGGTGCTCAGCCGCGTCGAACCGCGCACGACCATCGCCAGGTCGGCGGTGATCCTCCTCTGCCCACTCGACGAGGGCGAGCGGGAGCCCATCCCCGGCGCGCACCGCGTCAAGCTCTCCCACCAGGCCGTCTTCAACAGCGTCGCCTTCTCGCTGGTCGGTGATATCCACCTGGAGCCGGGTCAGAGCCTCCAGGAGCAGCTCGAGGCCCATCCCGCTGACTTTCTCCCCCTCACCAACGTCTCGGCGCTCTGGGTGACGGCGCTCTCTGAGGAGACGAGCGCCGTCCAGCGCGTCTTCGCGCTTCTCAACCCGGTCGCCATCCTCTCCTTCTCCGAGCGCTAGCCGCTCCGAGCGGTCCCCGGGGCGCAGGGACTGAGCCGGTCGCCGCTACGGCGTCTTGGCCCAGGTGACCACGGTGGTCTGGCCGGGACGCTCGCGGCGGGCGATCACCTGCCAGCCGGCCTTGCCCAGCTGCTCCTCGTCGGCCACGCGCTCATCGTCGCTGTCGGCGCGCTCCAGGATCAGGGAACCATCCGGGAGCCGGAGGGCCTGCTCGACGTCGGCGCGGGTGACCATGCTCGGAGCGTAGGGTCGGCGCAAGCGCCGTACGGCGATGGAGCTGTCACGTAACGCCGCCATCGGGTCACAAGCGGACCCACGGATTGCATGGCTTCCTGTTCAGCCATCCTGAGCCCGGAGCAGATGCACCTCGCCGGCCACCAGCCGGACGATGCCCTCCGCGGTCTTCACGAGCAGTGCCCCGTCGTCGTCGATGCCGAGCGCCATGCCCTCCACCGTCGAGGTACCCACCCGCGCACGCACCGGCCCGCCCAGCCCCGCCGCCCGCGCGGTCCAATCCCCCCGCAGGCCCCGGATGCCGCCCGCCTCCACCTGCCGGAGCCGGCGGCCCAGCTCCGGGAGCAGCGCGCCGAGGACGGCGTCCCCGCCGTACGCCGCCGCGGCGAGCCGGTCCAGGCTCACCCCGGGGACGTCGGGGGGGAAGGCGGGAACGGTGAGGTTGACCCCCAGCCCGAGGATGATCCCGCCGCCCGCCTCGACCTCGGTGAGGATGCCCGCCAGCTTGGCCGAGCCCGCCGGCACGTCATTGGGCCACTTCAGCCGGCACGAGACGCCGGTGAGGCTCTCGACCGCGTCGGCGACGGCCAGGCCCGCCAGGAGCGGTACGCCGGCGGCCACCTCGAGCCGGCGCCGCAGCAAGATGCTCATCAGGAGCGCGGTGCCCGCCGGCGCCAGCCACTGGCGCCCGGACCGGCCGCGACCCGCCGTCTGCTCCGCCGCCACGCAGCAGAACCCCTCGTGAGCGCCGGTCCCGGCGGCCTCGCGCACCACGTCCTGGGTGCTCGGGGTGCGGGCCAGCCGGCGCAGCTGGAAGCCCGGGAAGACCGCCTCGCCCGCCCGCCGGACCGCGGCCTCGGAGTCGGTTCCGGGGGTCCGGCTCATCCCTGGCGCCTCGCGCGCCAAGGCGGGAATTCCGAGTCTTGACCACCCCGTCCTTTCATGCCTAGGATTTTGCGACCCGCCGGGGCGAAGTCAGTCCCTCGCGGAGATCCAGGTGCCCTCCGGGAGGGCGAGAAGTCAACCCATCCTTCAGGAGGGGGAGCGGTTGCTGATCCAGAGTACCTGTATGACCATCAGCGAGCTGCAGGAGCGCGCTGAGGCCGACCGGGACGTCAGATACGCGCGCCGGAAGAAGATCCGCGCCATCGACCAGCTCA
>JBEKCX010000503.1:0-3017 GCA_050014655.1 Occallatibacter sp.
GACCCGGTTGGCAACCGCACCTCGGTCAACTCCTCGCTGCCCGGCGTGCAGTCGGTCAGCCTCAACAGCTTCAACCTCGACGACTGGCTCTCGCCAGAGACCTACGACGCCAACGGCAACACCACCTCCACCGGCGGCAAGAGCTTCGCCTACGACTCGGAGAACCACCTTGTGTCGATGAACGGCGGCGCGGTGCAGTTGCTGTACGATGCCGACGGAAATCGCGTGGCCAAGAGCGTTGGCACGACAACCACACGCTATCTGGTTGACGATCTCAACCCAACCGGCTACCCTCAGGTTGTTGAAGAGTCAGTCAACGGAGTGTTGCAACGCACTTATACCTACGGACTGCAAAGGATCAGTGAGGATCAGGTAATCAGCAACACCTGGCAGCCGAGCTTTTATATGTACGACGGCTTCGGAAGCGTAAGGCAGTTGACCGATCTATCTGGAAAAATCACGGATACATATAACTACGATGCATTTGGCAATCTATTAAACCTAACAGGAATGACTCCAAATAATTATCTGTACCGAGGTGAACAGTACGATCCAGATTTAGGACTATATTATCTCCGCGCTCGCTACTACAACCCACAAACCGGTAGGTTCCTCTCCACAGACCCGGAAGATGGAAACATCACCGATCCGAAGACCTTACATAAATATCTCTATGCAAGCGGCGATCCGGTGGATGCGTATGATCCAACGGGCAAAGGTGTGATTGACTATGTGTGGACAAACATAAAGGCCGCTGCTCAGACCGTTGTCGATGCAGTCCTATATAACGGAAGGGTTCGATGCGCTTTGAGTGCAGCAGTCACCGTCTTGAACGTAGTGGCAAGGCATTACAACTACAGGTGGGCTCCAAACTACGTAAGCCTTTCAGTTTTGGGGGCCGCATGCTGGAACGCCTGGAATACTCCACCAACACCGCCGGAGCCACCATTCCCGTGGCCGCCACCAGGTACTCCCATGCAGTGATGGTGTTGTTTGCTGCACATACGAAGTAGGCATGTGACTTGATAACAGGAATACCAAGCTCGTGTTCACAAAGATTGGCACTCTAACGGAAGGGCTCAGAGGCTATGGAACAAAGAACCAGATATCTGTTGCGTTGGGCAGCGTTCACATTAATGCTTCTTGCAGCGGCTTCAGTCGCTGCCCATTTCGACGCGGCTCCGAATGAATCGCGGAAGCTGTTGAGTTTCACGCTCGTGTTTGCTGGTATTCTTGGAGTTGCTGGGTGGTTCAGAACATCCGGGAAGTATCTTAATCGCGTTCTGTTCGTGCTGATGATAGTGCTGACTGGAGGTCAAATTCCAGTCATGTGGGTAGGCGGATATCGAGCCGGTTCGATCTTGTCAGCACTGATTTGCATATCCGCAATTGGTGGTCTTGCTCGTGAACTGAAGCACCCCAGCCCCGTTGACACTCCAAACAGAAACAAGGCTCAAGGTGAATGACTGACTGCCAAAGAACACGTTGTTGCGCAGCGGATGAAAGGTGGTCGCGGTACGGATACGGATTGCGCCGTACCCCCCCGCATAGATTCGGACGGGCACTGGGTGGCCCATCCTTCGCTTATTTATAGCGAAGGGCGTGCTGGTAGAGTTACGACGAAGTACCTGGTGGAGGACGACGTGAACCCAACCGGCCTGCCGCAGGTCTTCGAGGAGTCCGTCAACGGCGTCGTCCAACGCACCTACACCTACGGCCTCGAGCGCATCAGCGAGACCCAGCAAATCCAGGGAGCATGGACGCCCAGCTTCTATGGCTATGACGGCTTCGGCAGTGTACGCCAGTTGATCAGTCTTGCAGGCGGCGTCACCGACACCTACAACTACGACGCCTTCGGCAACCTGCTCAGCTCACCCGGCCCCACGCCAAACAACTACCTCTACCGATTTCTCAGCCGCGATCCAGAAGATGGTGATCCCCTCGATCCGAAGACCCTGCATAAGTACCTGTACGCGGGAGGGAATCCGATAAACCGTATTGATCCTAGCGGAAAAGATGATTTTCTTGAGTATGTGGGAAATGTCTCCAGTTTCTTGAGCCACTACAACGGTGCGAATAATCCGAACCGATACGCGCAGTGTCAAGCCGGAGTATATGCCGGAATAGCTAGCGTGCTTGTAAATCCTACACAATCAGAAGAGATCATCAACGCACTGGGAGCAGCGGAAGGAAAATGTGTCGAGGATCTGTTGAACGGAATCATAAGTCCTGTTCCGCGCCTCCCTTGGAACTGAGGTGCTGCCGTCCTACGTGACGCAGAGACAGGCAAGGAAGCACAGGCACGGCGGATTGTGATTGACGGGGGAGAAGATGTCAGAACAAAGAGCGGGAATGAACCCGGTTGGGTCTTCGCCATATAGAGAAAGGCACGCGCAGCAGAGAAAAGAGCGACCGCTTTCGGTAACGCTGATAGCGATGTTTCAGTTTTCCAGGGCTGCGGCCGTCCTATTGATCTTTCTTTTCACGTCGGTGTTCCATGACGAAGCCTTTGGATCGGCAATAGGCGTCAAAGTTTTGACCTATATTGCGGCGCGTCAACCGCTTCCCCCAGCGGCATTGCTGCCCATAATAATGCCCCTAATTGCCGCATATCTATCCACTACTGGTTTTGGCTTATGGTTCCTGAAGAAGTGGGCACGTAACCTGGTAATGATTACGTCGGGTGGGACGGCGGTTCTATGGATACGTGCATTTATCTATTACGGCGCGATCAACGAGCCGATATTCAAGAGTGATTTGCAGCGACAGACGGTAATTTTCGTTGTCCTGCTAGACATCGTCGTATTCGTTTACCTATACATGGAAGGACGCGCATTCGGCGAGAGCGACTAGGCGACGCTGGAGGCCCATGTCTGGATTTTCAGACATGGGAGGCATGGGAGATATTGAACACCCCGGAGGGCACGCTGAACTACACCTACGACCTGGCGGGCAATGTTGCTTCCATCTACTCGTCCAGCCTGCACGGTGCGTCGATGTCCTACACCTACGACACC
>JBEKCX010000504.1:0-4885 GCA_050014655.1 Occallatibacter sp.
TCGGCTCGCCGGTGGCCTTCTCCAATCCCAATTCCATCTCCATCCCTTCGGGCAGCTTCACGGGCGCCTCCTCCTCGGTCACCGTCTCGGGCATCCCTTCTGTCGGCAAAGTTACCGCTTCCCTTTACCTCACGGATCTGACCGATGATGGCATCATCATCCAACTCATCAGTCCCAATGGCACCACCGTCATCCTCGCCGAAAACGACGGCGCCCTGGGCGCTGATTACGGCGCCTATTGCACCCCGGCTTCCGAACGCACCACTTTTGACGACCTTGCTCCTCAGTCCATTGTCACCGGCGTCGCCCCTTTCGTCGGGACCTATTCCCCGGTGGAACCTCTGTCCGCCTTCAAACTCCTCAGCGGCACCAACGCCAACGGAACCTGGCATCTCAACGTCATTAACGAAATCTCCGGCAACACCGCCACCCTTCAATGCTGGTCCCTGTTTATCGAGCCGGAAGATTGCGCCGCTGGCGGCGGTCAATGTCCCGGCTCCGACCTCTCCATCACCATGGCCGCCAGTCCCATCACCACCGTCGTCGGCGGCAACCTCGTCTATTCTATGAGTGTGTCCAATGCCGGCCCTAGCTCGGCCGATAATGTTGCCGTCGTCCAGAACCTCCCGGCCGGCATTCAGTACCTCCAATCCACCTCCAGCCAGGGATCCCTTAGCAAGTCTGGTTCCACCCTCACCTTCATCCTCGGCACAATTCAGGCCCTGGGCACGGCCTCCATTACCGTGGACGCCTACCCCACCCAGGCCGGGCTTTTCACCAGCACTGCCTCGGTGGGCTATCCCGGAACAGACCCCAATCCGGATAACAACAACGCCTCCGCTTCCGTCCTCGTCACCAAGCCCGCCGCCTCCCTTTCCGTCTCCATGTCGGCGGCGCCGGCTTACGTGCCCGTGGATGGCCAGGTTACCTTCACCATGGCCGTCACCAACAACGGGCCTTCCGTCGCCTTGGGTGTGACTCTGACAAATTTCTTGCCCGCCAACGCCAATGTGGTTTATTCCAGCTCCCCAACACCCGGCATCGCCTCTATTGGCTCGTTGGCGGTGGGAGCGGGCGCCCAAGTTACCTTGATCCTCAGTCCGACAGCCGTCGGCACCTGCACCCTCACCAGCACTGCCGGGCTGGATCCTACCCAGATAGACCCCAACCCGGCTGGCGCTACCGCCACCGCCACTGTCACCGTTGTTCCCGCCGCCTATTTGGCTCTTTCCGCTCTTGTCACGCCCAGCCCGGCCCTTTCAGGCGGCAATGTCACCTACCTGGTCACCGTCACCAATGGCGGGCCTAGCCCGGCCACCAGCGTCGTCCTCAGTCAGACCGTCCCTCCGGGTTCCACCTTCAAGTCCACCAGCAGCAGCACCAATGCCTCCCTCAACAACGGGGTCATCTCTTGGAACATAGGCAACATGCCCGACGGCGCCAGCAAGATCTTCACCAATATCTTCATCGCAACCAACCTCCTCACCGGCGTCGCCTCCAACGTCATGGTTTCCACCGTCTCCATCTTTGGCCAGCCGGAAAATCCCAACACCAACAACAGCACCCTGGTCCTCTCCACCCTGGTGCTGCGGCCCGTTGCCATCATTACCCCGGAGGGCGCAAAATTGGTCTCTCAAAGCCTCAATCCCCCAAACGGGGCCGTCAATCCCGGCGAAACCCTCGGCGTCCAGTTCTTCTTGCAGAATCTTGGCAACATCCCCACCACCAATCTCGTCGCCACTTTGCTCCCCACCGGCGGCGTCTCTTCCCCCAGCGCCCCGGCCACTTATGGCGCCCTCCCTGCGGGTGGCGGTGTCACAAACCAGACTTTCTACTTCACCGCAAACGCCACCAACGGCGGGACCATCGTCGCCACACTCTCTCTCTATGATGGCCCCACCAATTATCTCGGCACCGCCAGCTTCACCTTCTTCATGCCCGTGGTCTCCAGTTTCTGGAACAACCAGTTCATCAGCATCCCCTCCCAACAATTCACTAACTACCCCGCCAGCGGACCGGCCAATCCATACCCCTCCAGCAACCTGGTTTCCGGCATCGCTTCCTACGTCGCTAACGTCACCGTCACCGTCTCCAATCTCTACCACAGCTACCCGCACGACATCGAATTGCTCCTGGTCGGGCCCGGCGGTCAAAGCTCCATTTTGATGTCCGGCGCCGCCGCCGAAACCGCCGCAAACTTCCCCGTCACCATTACCTTCGACCAGACCTCTGCCAATCCCCTCCCGGGCAACTCCACCAATCTTATGAGCGGCAGCTTCCAGCCTGCCGAATACAACACCCCGGTTTTCACCAACGGGCCTGCCCCGCCCCCAGGCGGCTATATCGCCGATTTGTCCGTCTTCTCGGGCCTCCCCGCCAATGGCTCGTGGCAATTGTGGGCCTATGACGTCTCCGACGGTGATTATGGGGCCATCTCCAACGGCTGGGGATTGACCATTACAACCATTACCCCCGTTAACCAGATCGCCGACCTGGGCGTCGGCATCTCCGCCTCCCCCAATCCCGTCTTCGTGGGCAGCAACGTCACCTTTGTCGTCACCGTCACCAACTTGGGCACCAATACCGCCACCGCGGTTTTTCTCACCAACCTCCTTTCCCCCGGCTTGGTTTTTGCTTCCACCAACCTCCCTTCGCCTGTCACCCAAACCAACCAGACCCAGTTTTACAACTTCACCAACCTGCAAGCCGGATCCACCCTCACCCTCTCCCTCGTGGCCAAGGCCACCAACGCCGGCTCGCTCGCCAGCACCGCGACCATTGGCCTCGGCTCATCCTTGACCGATCTTAATCCCGTTAGCACCACCGCCTCCGCCTCCGTCACCGCCATCCTTCCCACGGCGGCTTTGTTCCCGGGCATTTCCGCAAGCACCGCCGCCGGCCCGGTCCTCTCCGAAAGCAATGTCACCATCGGCGTCAACATCGCTTACGCCCTTCTCGTCACCAACACGGGTCCCAATGAAGCCCGCAACGTCGTCGGCGTCCTCACCCAGAGCGCCAACGGTTTCTCCAACAACCTCTTCACCAATTCCTTCGGCAACATGGACCCGGGCGCCAATGCCGCCGCCTTCTTTACCAACGCCCCCGAGGTCCTCGGCCAGTTCACCAACACTTGGACCCTCACCACCGACTCCACCAATTCCGATGCCGCCTCCAACTCCTTCCCCTTGGTCTTTAGCGTCATTCCTCCGGAACCCGTCATTGTCCTCAACGGGGTCAGACTGCTTTCCGAAAGCGCCTCGCCCCCCAATGGCGCGATCAATTCCAACGAAACCGTCGTCGTCGCCTTCATCCTCCAAAATATCGGCGCCGCCTCCTCCACCAACCTCACCGCCACCTTGCTTCCCACTAACGGAGTCATTCCGACCATCAATGGGGTATCCAACACCGAGACCCTCACTTACGGCGCCATCAGCCCTGGCGCTTCAGCCTCGCAGAGTTTCCAATTCATCGGCAGCGGCAGCCCAGGTTCCACCATCACCGCCGTCCTGACCCTCCAGGACAGCTCCTTTCCGCAGGATTCCTTGCTGGGGACAATCTCAAACTCCTTCGTCATCCCCACCAACGCCACTTTCTCCAACCCCGCCTTCATCAGCATTCCTGATGAGGGCACGGCCACTCCCTATCCATCCAGCATCCTGGTTTCCGGCGCTCCCGGCGTTGTCAGCAAAGTCACCGCCTCCCTTCAGGATTTCACCCATAGCTTCCCCCATGATGTCAACGTCCTGCTCACAAGCCCCTCCGGCCAGCAAGTCTTGCTCATGGCCCATGCCGGCGGCCCATACAGCGTCACCAACCTTATTCTGGGTTTCGATCAGGCCGCCACCCAATACTTGCCCGTCACCCAAATGGTTTCCAGCACCAACCTCCCGACCCAGGACGGCGCCTTCGACTCCTTCCCAGGCATTCCCGGGACCCCCGCTATTACCAACCTGAACACTCTCAACGGCTCCAGTCCCAACGGCCTTTGGTCCCTCTACATCCTCGACGACACCCCCGGAAACGATGGCAGCGTCGCCAATGGCTGGACTTTGGGCTTGACCCTCGTCACCCCCGTCAACGCCCCGGGCACTCTTGCCCTCGGCATGACCAGCGCCCCCAACCCCGTCATTGTCAGCAATTTCCTCACCTACACCATCGCCGTCACCAACCTGGGCAATGCACCCGCCACCAACGTCCTTTTGACGGAAACCCTTCCTCCGGGCGCGATTTTCGTCTCGGCCGCCGCTTCCCAGGGGACAGTCAATACGAGCGTTCCTGGCGCCGTCGCCTTCAGCCTCGGCACCATCACCAACACGGGCGACACCGCCTTTGCCACCAACGTGGTTCAGCCCACCCTGGCCGGCACGATCCTCGCTTCCGCCATCGCCACCAACCAGGCCGCCTTTACCGGCGCCACCGCTTCAAACCTCGTCACCGTTGCCAACCTCAGCGATTTCAGCCTCTCGGCAACCTCCCTCACCAACCGGGTCAGACTCACCCTCACCACCTTTGCGGTCCAAACCGGCCAGAATTTCATCATCCAGGTCTCCACCAACCTCATAACCTGGACAAATCTCTCCACCAACACCGCCCTTGGCGTCGGCCAGTTCTCCATCACCAACAACTTCACCAACGGCCCCGCCCGCTTCTACCGCGCCGAACATCTCCCCCAATAACCCGCCTCATTCGAGGAGTTAAAAAAAGTCGGGCCACCTAAATTCCAGGTAGATGACATGGGTATTGGCAGGTGAGGTAAGCGGTAAAGCAGGGTTCCCCTATTATACCATTTCTATTTTGTAATTGCACTATTTTAGATCTTGCGCAATCGTGGGCCATGCCGAAACGATTTCATCTCCATCAACCGGAACAAGCCAAGGCCGTCACC
>JBEKCX010000505.1:0-22659 GCA_050014655.1 Occallatibacter sp.
CAATTCGCGGCCCACTGGCCCGATTGGACCCTATGAGATTGACCCGAAACTCCAGGCCCTGGTATAGTTTAGGCGCATGGTGCCGTCGACGACCGTCATCCACAAGAACAAGGATTGAAACCACCGCGCGAGTCATCGGCAACACGGCAATGACGGGTCGACGACCGTCATCCACAAGAACAAGGATTGAAACGGTCCAACCCGTAAAACTGATTGACCAGATGACTCCGTCGACGACCGTCATCCACAAGAACAAGGATTGAAACAAATGCCCTGCGGCCAGTGGACGCTTGAGCGGCTCGGTCGACGACCGTCATCCACAAGAACAAGGATTGAAACGACCGGCGGGATCGCGACGAAAACGCCGCTCGGCCGAGTCGACGACCGTCATCCACAAGAACAAGGATTGAAACTCCTTTCTTTTCAGCCGATGGCTACTAGCTCTTCGAGTCGACGACCGTCATCCACAAGAACAAGGATTGAAACATCGCCTCGACAGTGTAGAGGGTGCCCGCGTAACCCGTCGACGACCGTCATCCACAAGAACAAGGATTGAAACCACGCTCTGGTCGCGACCGCGGCGTGTACAGGGGCGAGTCGACGACCGTCATCCACAAGAACAAGGATTGAAACACGATGAGCTGGCTATAGCAGTCGGAATGGTCGCGCGGTCGACGACCGTCATCCACAAGAACAAGGATTGAAACTTTTGTGAGCCTCCACACGGGGGAGGCGGTGGCGAAGGTCGACGACCGTCATCCACAAGAACAAGGATTGAAACCCGAGTGGCTTGCCGTCAAAGTGCACGGGGAGGAAATGTCGACGACCGTCATCCACAAGAACAAGGATTGAAACCGAAGTGGGCGCAGAAGGATCGGCGGACTCGCACTGACGTCGACGACCGTCATCCACAAGAACAAGGATTGAAACACTTGGCCATTACCGGTCATGACTGGCTCCTTGGGAGGTCGACGACCGTCATCCACAAGAACAAGGATTGAAACGAATGCCTGCCTCTCAGTGAGCTCGAGCTCCCGGGCCGTCGACGACCGTCATCCACAAGAACAAGGATTGAAACGGCGTAATAGGGCCAGGTCCGATCCCAGTCCCCGGCTTGTCGACGACCGTCATCCACAAGAACAAGGATTGAAACAAAACCGGAACAGTAGCCGGAACGGCGAACGTCTGAGTCGACGACCGTCATCCACAAGAACAAGGATTGAAACTTGAGATCCAGGTAATAGACCGGATTCAGGAGATCTCGTCGACGACCGTCATCCACAAGAACAAGGATTGAAACTTCGGGCAGTCGAATCCAGCCCCACGTCCGAGTCTCGTCGACGACCGTCATCCACAAGAACAAGGATTGAAACCACTTCCCGACCTCGGGGCTGTAGAAAGACCACACGGTCGACGACCGTCATCCACAAGAACAAGGATTGAAACTCGGCCAACGCCCCTCCGCCGCGCGTCAGGCCGGACGTCGACGACCGTCATCCACAAGAACAAGGATTGAAACTCCGTCTGGTCGATGAGGACGCCGCGGCGGTTCCCTTGTCGACGACCGTCATCCACAAGAACAAGGATTGAAACCTGGGCCACATTGGCGGGAACGCAGCGGGATACCCCGGTCGACGACCGTCATCCACAAGAACAAGGATTGAAACTTCACGCTTCGGATCGGCCAACTGCTCAGCGGTTGGCTGTCGACGACCGTCATCCACAAGAACAAGGATTGAAACCTCAAGTGGGACGGGGTCCCGCGGCTGAATGGGTTCTTGTCGACGACCGTCATCCACAAGAACAAGGATTGAAACCTAGCAATGACTTCGCCGCCGTTTAGGGTCACCAACGAGTCGACGACCGTCATCCACAAGAACAAGGATTGAAACCAGGTAGTCCCGCGGTGTCATCGACCGTGTGACCACGTCGACGACCGTCATCCACAAGAACAAGGATTGAAACATCCATTACCGTTCTTATTCACCGTGCACCTCCTCTCGTCGACGACCGTCATCCACAAGAACAAGGATTGAAACCATCACGCAAATCTCCTCGGGTCGAAGATGAGTCATGTCGACGACCGTCATCCACAAGAACAAGGATTGAAACCCAGGCGATCACGCTGGCATCGAAGTCCTGGCTGTAGTCGACGACCGTCATCCACAAGAACAAGGATTGAAACATGCTTCAATGCTGCCGGAATCCGCAGCGATTGCAAGTCGACGACCGTCATCCACAAGAACAAGGATTGAAACACCGCCGACGAAGCATCCTGGCTTGCCACGAGGCGCAGTCGACGACCGTCATCCACAAGAACAAGGATTGAAACTGCTCTCGCCACTGCTCGAGATCCCGCTCGGCGCAGGTCGACGACCGTCATCCACAAGAACAAGGATTGAAACCTCATAATTTAAGTCTCCCCGTCTTCATCTTGCGCGGTCGACGACCGTCATCCACAAGAACAAGGATTGAAACAACGAGCCCGTATCAATCCCGGGGCGGTCCCTCCGAAGTCGACGACCGTCATCCACAAGAACAAGGATTGAAACCCCGGAACGCTCCATGCTACGTTTGCGAGCGCAGGCGGTCGACGACCGTCATCCACAAGAACAAGGATTGAAACGAGCGGCTGAAAGCCCGCTCCATTCTGGCGGGGTCACAGTCGACGACCGTCATCCACAAGAACAAGGATTGAAACAGTCCCGGCCCCGGTGCCGATCGTGACCGATCCGGCCGTCGACGACCGTCATCCACAAGAACAAGGATTGAAACCGGTACCGGCGTGGGTTGTGGGCGCGACGGTGTCTCGTGTCGACGACCGTCATCCACAAGAACAAGGATTGAAACCCAGAGGATGACCTGGAGGACTTGGTCGAGGCGATCGTGTCGACGACCGTCATCCACAAGAACAAGGATTGAAACACATACTGCTTGGCTATGGCGATTACGACCGGGCCAAGTCGACGACCGTCATCCACAAGAACAAGGATTGAAACACTCCGCCCATGCCGGCGCCTCGCACGGATCCCGCGGGTCGACGACCGTCATCCACAAGAACAAGGATTGAAACTACTTGACGATGGAGAAGCACAGTTCGATTTGGCGCGGTCGACGACCGTCATCCACAAGAACAAGGATTGAAACCGATCCTCGCCGGCCGCCGAAGTCGCTCAAGCCGTTGTCGACGACCGTCATCCACAAGAACAAGGATTGAAACCTCGGGGTGCTCGGAGTGCGCGGCGAGAAACTCGCGAGTCGACGACCGTCATCCACAAGAACAAGGATTGAAACACAGTTGCCCCCAAGCCGGTCGTGAGCCCGCTTGGAGTCGACGACCGTCATCCACAAGAACAAGGATTGAAACCCATCACTCACCTCTCTTCGGCTTGGTGGCTTTAGGCGGTCGACGACCGTCATCCACAAGAACAAGGATTGAAACTTTGCTCCCCGGATCGACGACAGCGAGCTGTCGCCGGGTCGACGACCGTCATCCACAAGAACAAGGATTGAAACCCATGGGTCAAATTATCAACGTTTACGGACCGACCAGTCGACGACCGTCATCCACAAGAACAAGGATTGAAACCCCTACCTTGAGCAGAGCGCGGTCTTCAACGGCTGCAGTCGACGACCGTCATCCACAAGAACAAGGATTGAAACTTGGCGCGCCGGTAGATCTCGCGCACCAGGTCCGGGAGGTCGACGACCGTCATCCACAAGAACAAGGATTGAAACACCCGGTAGGAGTACATTAGATACGAGGTCGGGATCGTGTCGACGACCGTCATCCACAAGAACAAGGATTGAAACCCAGAGCCGGCCTTGTTGGCGTTGAATGCGAACCCCGGTCGACGACCGTCATCCACAAGAACAAGGATTGAAACTCGCTCATGGCGTTGGCTCCGGAAGAGGTCCCCACGGTCGACGACCGTCATCCACAAGAACAAGGATTGAAACTCTCCAACGGTAAAGGCGGGGATCGCGACTCCGCCGCGTCGACGACCGTCATCCACAAGAACAAGGATTGAAACCCGTTCTCGGCCTGGGTGGCGGCGCCTGGACCACCGGTGTCGACGACCGTCATCCACAAGAACAAGGATTGAAACATCCGAGTGTTCGTCGCGTGCATCGTCGTTTCTCGTTGTCGACGACCGTCATCCACAAGAACAAGGATTGAAACTTGTGGGAAAGCCCTCTCCCCGGGAGGAGAGAGGGCACGTCGACGACCGTCATCCACAAGAACAAGGATTGAAACTCCAACTCAACCAATCGAGCGGGTCGCCCAGCTCGGGGGTCGACGACCGTCATCCACAAGAACAAGGATTGAAACCGAATCGCGGACCGGCGCCGGGAGTTGGTCCGATGCTGTCGACGACCGTCATCCACAAGAACAAGGATTGAAACCTGACCGTGCCGTAGCCCGACAGGGTGTTCACCATCGTCGACGACCGTCATCCACAAGAACAAGGATTGAAACAAGAGTCGGATCGACCGAGTTCAGGTAGCTGAATGGAGTCGACGACCGTCATCCACAAGAACAAGGATTGAAACCTTCTATCCGGGTCCTCCAGTCAGCGAGCAACTTCGCCGTCGACGACCGTCATCCACAAGAACAAGGATTGAAACTACTACTACGATCCGCGAGACGTTTCGGGCGGGGACGTCGACGACCGTCATCCACAAGAACAAGGATTGAAACTTAGGTAGCGGTGGTAGCGGTCGAGGTAGCGGTCAAGTCGACGACCGTCATCCACAAGAACAAGGATTGAAACCGCTCTCCGGATCGGGACTCGTGACGCGTTCGACCTGGTCGACGACCGTCATCCACAAGAACAAGGATTGAAACATAGCTGCACAGGGGCCTGGAGACGGCCAATGAACGAGTCGACGACCGTCATCCACAAGAACAAGGATTGAAACTCCGTCTACCCGGACGCTGTAAAGCTTCAGTGGTTCGAGTCGACGACCGTCATCCACAAGAACAAGGATTGAAACGTCAGAGCCTCGGTCACAAACTGCCGGGCCAGCTCTCGTCGACGACCGTCATCCACAAGAACAAGGATTGAAACACGTCCCCGTTGCAACCGGCGTCAATGAGCGCTCCGACGTCGACGACCGTCATCCACAAGAACAAGGATTGAAACTTGATTCAACGGGCCAGTGCCCAGAATTCCTGGGAAGTCGACGACCGTCATCCACAAGAACAAGGATTGAAACCTCTGTCCGTCGACCAGTCGCAAGTTGACCGCCCCGAGTCGACGACCGTCATCCACAAGAACAAGGATTGAAACGTTGACCTGGACCGGCCGATCGTGGTGGATCCCGAAGTCGACGACCGTCATCCACAAGAACAAGGATTGAAACCTCGGTGTGCGAGGCGAGATACTCGCGCAGCGCCCTCGTCGACGACCGTCATCCACAAGAACAAGGATTGAAACCCGTGGAGCAACGCGATATGGCGGCCGTCTGGAGTGTCGACGACCGTCATCCACAAGAACAAGGATTGAAACAAAGGCACGACGTCCGTTGCCGGGAATGGCGGGTTAGGTCGACGACCGTCATCCACAAGAACAAGGATTGAAACTGGTGGGCTTCCCATGTAGAAGCCCGCATTCCCGACGGTCGACGACCGTCATCCACAAGAACAAGGATTGAAACATGGGAATGTGGAGCGCAAAGCAAAACGTCCGGCTGTCGACGACCGTCATCCACAAGAACAAGGATTGAAACATCCTTGCCCCAGCCCAGGCACTCCGAGCATCGGACGGTCGACGACCGTCATCCACAAGAACAAGGATTGAAACCCCGCCACTGTGACTGCCGGCTCCGGCGGGACTACCCGGTCGACGACCGTCATCCACAAGAACAAGGATTGAAACGCCGCACTTCAGGCCCAGTTCTTCCCGGCCAATCCGGTCGACGACCGTCATCCACAAGAACAAGGATTGAAACTCGCCGCAGGGAACGGCATGGGTCGAGGCTCAGGCGGTCGACGACCGTCATCCACAAGAACAAGGATTGAAACCGGTACGGGGCCGTAACTGTCGCTCCCAGGCCGGTCGTCGACGACCGTCATCCACAAGAACAAGGATTGAAACCACCTATGCCCGAATCTCCAACCCCCGAGGTCGACTAGTCGACGACCGTCATCCACAAGAACAAGGATTGAAACCGAACGCATCCAGCGGCGGCTGGCGGCGATCGAGCACGGTCGACGACCGTCATCCACAAGAACAAGGATTGAAACCCTCGACCAGAACGGCGTGGATCGCGGGCCAGGCTTGTCGACGACCGTCATCCACAAGAACAAGGATTGAAACCCCACTACTCTGCATTGCACCTTTGGGAACGCTGGCGGTCGACGACCGTCATCCACAAGAACAAGGATTGAAACCTCGTAATTTGTGATCGTTATATGTTTGTGAACAGTAGTCGACGACCGTCATCCACAAGAACAAGGATTGAAACATCCTCGCCGACGGCATAATCCCGATTGTCGATCGGTCGACGACCGTCATCCACAAGAACAAGGATTGAAACGGATCACCGAGACGCCGCGCGGACTGAACCAGCCGCGTCGACGACCGTCATCCACAAGAACAAGGATTGAAACCTTCAGAGAGAGCGTTGCTAGCCGGCGGCCCTCGAGTCGACGACCGTCATCCACAAGAACAAGGATTGAAACACGCACCTGCCCAGACTTGCCTGGGACCGCCGGGACCGGGTCGACGACCGTCATCCACAAGAACAAGGATTGAAACCCAGCAAGTCGCCGCGCAGGCTCAAGGCATCAACGCGTCGACGACCGTCATCCACAAGAACAAGGATTGAAACTGATCTCAGGGCCATGCACCAGCCAGGCCGAATACAGTCGACGACCGTCATCCACAAGAACAAGGATTGAAACCCGACGATGCGCCGGCTCAGATCGCGATCGTCCTCCTCGTCGACGACCGTCATCCACAAGAACAAGGATTGAAACCCGGAATCGTGCTCTGGTGGCTTTGGACGAGACCTGGAGTCGACAACCGTCATCCACAAGAACAAGGATTGAAACAATCGCGCAAAGATAAAGCTCAACGATTGTACGAGGTCGACGACCGTCATCCACAAGAACAAGGATTGAAACCTTCCTGAGGTGATCTGCCTGCATCTAGAGAGCGAAGTCGACGACCGTCATCCACAAGAACAAGGATTGAAACCAGAGTCGATGAGGACGTTCCGGTGAACTTGGCCCTTGTCGACGACCGTCATCCACAAGAACAAGGATTGAAACTGCACGGTTGAACAGGTTATGCCACGCATCTCATCACGTCGACGACCGTCATCCACAAGAACAAGGATTGAAACTATGGCAGCCGGGCCAGCGGCAGAGGTGGTTCATTCTGTCGACGACCGTCATCCACAAGAACAAGGATTGAAACCCGATCGCGCGGGCGCCAGTGTGGCGGAGAAGCTGGCGTCGACGACCGTCATCCACAAGAACAAGGATTGAAACTCTCGAATGTCTTAGCCTCGTTGCTGGCTGGCGACGTCGACGACCGTCATCCACAAGAACAAGGATTGAAACTTCATGCATGCTGGGAGTTCCGGGGACACTATACCTAACTCCGAAAAATCAAGTATGGTGTCCCCGGAACTGATCCCGCACGCTCATTACGTGCCGGGGCTGGGTGCCCTGGACCGCCGCCGGCGGGATGAGTCCAGGCGGGAAATGGCCGAGTGCCTGAAGCTTGGCCCGGATCACCTGGGCGCGAAAACGGCGCTCGGGGAACTCACCGGGCAGGAATGAGACCTGCACCCGCGCGCCGGCTCGCCGAGCGGGGCGTAGGCCCATCACCATCGAGGGAAGGCGCGGGGGTAACAATGCTCAAGAGGGAGACCGCATCACGGTCGCAATGGTAAACCGGCCGCGGATCTCGAAAAATCCGGCTCGAGTCGCGTTGACGGGTCTCGGGGGCCCTGATACACTCTTTGTTTCCTGCGAAATGTGCGAGGTTCGGTGAGTTCGGACTCACTCTGCGGCGGTCAGGAATCGGAAGGACAGACCTTGGTGGCGGGTATCAGCAACGAGCGAATTCGGATCCGGATGGAGGCCTACGACCACACCATCCTTGATCAGTCGGCGAAAGACATTGTCGATACCGCCAAGCGAACCGAGGCGATCGTCCATGGACCGATTCCCCTCCCCACGCGGATCGAGCGCTACACCGTGCTCCGGAGCCCGCACATCGATAAGAAGTCGCGGGAGCAGTTTGAAATCCGGACTCACAAGCGGCTGATCGACATCGTTCAGCCAACCAACAAGACGATTGACGCCCTCAACAAGCTGAGCCTGCCGGCCGGTGTGGACATCAAGATCAAGGCTTCCCCGTCGGGAGCCTGATCGATCCTCGGTCTCCACCGTCCCGGTAAGGTGCAGCGGGTCTCTGGGTTTCCTGAACCGCGTGCGCGGCAAGCGTACGCGATCGTTCGGTTGCGTCGGACGCCTCAATCGGCAGAGCCTTTGCTGCTTCTCCGAGAGACAGCCCCGGCGCCAGGGTTGCCGAAATGCCTGGCCGCGACCCTCGCTGAAACCTGACCTATTTTCCCCAGGTGACCTGGAAGCGAAAGCCCGCACTTCGCGGCGCCACCGGTGCCGCCAGCCCTGCCGGCAAGTGAGCGCGTACCGCAAGCTTACGGAGTGAGACGATGCAAGTGGGACTGCTGGGGCGCAAGGTCGGCATGACCCAGATTTACCAGGGGGACGGCACGTCGGTGCCGGTCACGGTCCTGGAATGCGGTCCGTGCACCGTGCTCTTGGTCCGGACCGAGGATCGCGACGGCTATCACGCCGTGCAGCTCGGTTTCGACGACAAGAAGCGCAAGAACGCCACCCAGGCCGAACGCGGCCATGCCCGCAAGGTCAACGCCGAACCGAAGCGTTACGTCCGCGAGGTGCGCCAGTCCGGACCGGCCGGCGTGAGCGAGGGTCAAACCTTGACGGTCGAGCTGTTCAAGGAGATCAAACACGTCGACGTCACGGGCACGAGCAAGGGACGAGGTTTCACCGGCGTCATCAAGCGGCACGGCTTCCGCGGCCTCCGCGCCACGCACGGCGTGAAGCGAATGCATCGCCATCCCGGCTCCTCGGGCCCCAGCGCCGATCCGTCGAGGACCCAAAAGGGGGTCCGCAAACCCGGCCATCACGGCCACGCCCGGTCCACGGTCCGCAACCTCCAAGTGGTCAAGATCGACGCCGCCAACAACCTGCTCCTGCTCAGAGGAGCCGTGCCAGGCCCGCCCGGCGGCTACCTGACCATCCGCCAGACGAACAAGGTTTAGTAGAAGAGAGCTCCACCACCGCGACCAGGGCTGCAAACCCGGCGGTCCATTCCATGATGGGTTCACGATCATGTTGACCATTCCAGTTTTCAATACCGCCGGCGAGCAGGTGGGCGAGGAGACGATCGACCCGGCCGATTTTGGCGGTGAGATCAACAAGCAGTTGCTGCACGACGTGGTGCTGATGCACCTGGCGGCCCGCCGGGTCGGCACGGTCAACACCCGCGGCCGAGCCGACGTCGCCGGCTCGGGCAGGAAACTGTTCCGCCAGAAGGGCACTGGCAACGCCCGCGTCGGCGCCAAGCGAACCAACAAGCGCAAGGGTGGCGGCTCCGCCTTCGCCCGGCGCAACCGCGATTACCGCTACACCATGCCCAGGAAGGCTGTCCGGGCCTCGATCCGGATGGCACTGCTCTCCAAGTTTCAGGACAACCAGGCCCTGGTCCTGGACGGACTGAACTTGAGCAAACCGCAAACCAAGGTTGTCGCGAAGGCGCTGCGGGCGATCCGCCGGCCCGATCTGACCGAGACCGAGAGCGCCGAGACCGTCGGCGAGACCAAGACCCAGGCAGTCAAGCGAACTCTTGAGGGCCGATCGGTCCTGATCGGCATTCCCGGGTTCGATCCGGTCCTCTACCGCAGCGCCCGCAACATCGAGGGCGTCGCGGTGGCTCCGGTGAGCGAGTTCAACACCTACGACATTCTCAAGCAGCGCTACCTGGTGCTGACCCGTGAGGCCCTCACGGCCCTGAAGCAGCGGGTCAAGGACACTACCGAGCGCCCTGATTCCACCGCCGCGACCCTACCGGCCGCCGGCCCGGAGAGCTAATCCCATGGTCACCCTTCGTCGACCGCCCAAGTACGAGCGTTCCGGGCCTGTGCTCGACCCCTACCAGGTTGTCGTCCGGCCACTGATCACCGAGAAGGCCACTCACCTCTCGGAGCGGCACAACGCCTACACCTTCGAGGTCAATCCGCTGGCGACGAAGACCGAGATCAAAACCGCCGTCGAGTCCCTCTTCAACGTCAAGGTCCTCGACGTCCGGACCCAGAACCGGCGCGGCAAGGCGAGGCGCTATCGCCTCAAGCTCGGCCGAATGCGGAACTGGAAAAAGGCGATCGTCTCACTCCACGAGGAATTTCGGATCGACTTCTATTGAGTGGCCAGTGGCGAGTAAACGGTGGCCAGTGGCGAGTAAACAGTGGCCAGTGGCCAGTGGCGAGTAAACAGTGGCCAGTGGCCAGTGGCTAGAACAGAAACAGATAGCAACGACCAAAGTGAGGCAGAAGCTATGATCTCCCAGAAGCCGGTGACCCTTTTCGTATTCACTGGCAACTGACCACTGGCCACTGGCTAGAACAGAAACAGATAGCAACAACCAAAGTAAGGCAGAAGCTATGATCTCCCAGAAGCCGGTGACCCTTTTCGTATTCACTGGCAACTGACCACTGGCCACTGGCCACTGTTTACTGGCCGCTCGCCACTCATTCAGGATACCAAGCGATGGGCATTCGCACTTACAAACCGACCACAGCCGGGCGGCGCAACTCGTCGGTCAGCGATTTCGCCGAGCTGACGGACAAGGAAAAGAAGCCCGAGAAGAAGCTGACCGAACCGCTCAAGAAGACGGGGGGTCGCAATAACCAGGGGGTGATCACGGCGCGGCACCGTGGCGGCGGCCACAAGCGCAAGTACCGGATCATCGACTTCCGCCGCAACGACCACGACGGAACCGCGGCCGAGGTCACCCACATCGAATACGACCCCAACCGGTCGGCCCGGATCGCGCTGATCGTCTACCCTGACGGGGAGAAGCGCTATATCCTGGCGCCGGACGGGCTGAAGGCTGGGATGACCGTGATCAGCGGTCCGGACGCCGAGCCCAAGGTAGGCAATTGCTTACCGCTGTCCAGGATCCCCACCGGGCTTTCGATCCACAATATCGAGATGCAACCCGGCGGCGGAGGCAAGCTCTGCCGGTCGGCCGGCGTGGGCGCGATCCTGACCGCCCGCGAAGGAGACTGGGCGCAGCTCACCCTCCCCTCCGGCGAGGTCCGCCGGATCCCGGCTGCCTGCCGGGCGACCGTCGGCATGGTCGGCAACCCCGACCACATGAACATCCGTCTGGGAAAGGCGGGGCGGAAGCGGTGGTTGGGCCGGCGGCCGCATGTGCGGGGAACCGCCATGAACCCCGTCGATCACCCGATGGGCGGCGGCGAGGGCCGCTCCAAGGGACACACTCCCCGCTCTCCTTCGGGCGTGCTGGCCAAGGGTGGCAAGACCCGCCGCCGTCGCAAGCCCTCGAACAAGGCCATCATCCGCCGGCGGACCAGCGTGCGGTACGGGCAACTCAAGATTTAGTGGCTCGGAATAGTGGCCAGTGGCCAGTGGCCAGTGGCCAGAACAGAAACAGACAGCAACGACCAAGGTACGAAGAAAGATACGACTCGCAGAAGCCCGGTGACTGTCTTTGTATTCACTGGCAACTGACCACTGGCCACTTTTAGGGAAAACTATGGGACGTTCGCTCAAGAAACCACCGTACGTCGTCGAGCGGTTGCTCGAAAAGGTGTACAGGGCCGATTCATCGGGCAGTCGGGAACCGATCAAGACATGGGCGCGGGCGAGCACGATCGTGCCCGAGTTCGTGGGCAAGAACTTCGCCGTGCATAACGGCCGTTCCTTCCTCAAGCTCTACGTGACCGAAGACATGGTCGGACACAAGTTCGGCGAGTTCGCCCCGACCCGGACGTTCAAGGGTCACGGCGGCAAGGCGTCCAAGGCGCCCAAGAAGTAATTTAACCCCAGCGTGAGTATTTTGACACACGACGAGGCGTTCGACCCGATCTGGATTTCCGGATCGTTGTGAGTGAGTGACGGATTGCGTGTCTTTCCCGTGCTCCGCCTCTGTGCATGAGACCCTGGCCATGAGTACCAAACAATACAACGCGACCCACCGTTTCGCCCGGATCTCGGTGCGCAAGGTCAGGCCGCTCCTGGATCTGATAAGGGGCAAGTACGCCGACGACGCCCTGGATATCCTCAAGTACATGCCCCACCGGGGTGCCCGGATGATCGAGCAGGTGCTCAAGAGCGCCATGGCCAACGCCGAGGACAAGGGGACCCGCAACGCTGGCGACCTCGTGGTGATCGACGCCCGGGGCGATGGCGGCCCGATGGTCAAGCGGCTGATGCCGCGCGCTCGGGGTATGGCCTATCTGGTCCGCCGCCGTAGTGCCCATATTGCCATCGGTCTGATGGACCTGATCGCCGGGGTCGAAGAGAGTGAAGAGGCGGACAAGTGACGTCGCGGCGGGGAACAGTGGAAGTTCGACCGGCAAGGTCAGTCTTGGCCGGTCAATCAAGTCAATCGATGTGATCGAGGGAGACTCACCCAAGCAAGGGGCGCTATCTCATGGGCCAGAAGGTTCGACCGACCGGGTTTCGCGTGGGCATCATGGAAGACTGGCGGAGCCGCTGGTACGCTTCCAAGCACGAGTTCGCCGACCTGCTCGTCGAAGATTTCAAGATTCGCAAATTCATCAAGAACAAGTACGGCTTTGCGGGTATACCCAAGATCGAGATCGAGCGGACCCGCGATGCGGTGACTGTGCTTCTCTCCACAGCGCGGCCCGGCGTGATCATCGGCCGCAAGGGGGCCGAGGTCGAGAAGCTCCAGGAAGAGCTTCAGAACCTGACGGGCCGCCGGATCGAGATCAAGATCGTCGAGGTGGCACGGCCGGAGATCGACGCCCAGCTCATCAGCGAGGACATCGCCGAACAGTTGCAAAAGCGGTCGAGCTTTCGACGGACCATGAAGCGGGCGATCGAGCAAACCATGGACGGCGGGGCCAAGGGGGTCAAGATTCAACTGGCGGGGCGGCTGGGCGGCTCCGAGATGTCGCGGACCGAGGCGGCCGCCGCCGGATCGGTTCCGCTGAGCACGTTGCGAGCCAAGATCGACTACGGCTTTGCCGAGGCCAAGACGGCGCAAGGTCATATCGGAATCAAGGTATGGGTCAACCAGGGCGATTATTTGAAGATGGAGGCCGCCGATGGCGTTGATGCCCAAGCGGGTCAAGTTCCGAAAAAGCCAAAAAGGCCGCGTAAGAGGTAATGCGACCCGCGGCAATTACGTGGCTTTCGGCGAGTACGGCCTGCAAGCCCTCGAGCCTGGGCGCATCAGCGCCCAGACCATTGAGGCCGGTCGCGTCGTCGCCAGCCAGATGGTCAAGGGGGGAGGGAAGGTTTACATCCGCATCTTCCCCCAGAAGAGCGTGACCGCGATCCCGGCCGAGACCCGAATGGGCAAGGGCAAGGGCGAGATCGAATTCTGGGCGGCCGTGGTGAAGCCGGGCACGATCCTCTACGAGATCAGCGGCCTGAGCGAGGAGGTTGCCCGCGAGACCCTGGCCCGCGTCTCCCACAAGTTGCCCGTCAAGTGCCGGTTCGTCGGCCGTCGGCCCACGATCTGAGACCGCGGTCATGCCGCGCCAGGAGACCCTGCAATGAGCAAACCCGCAGAGCTTCGCGATCAGACCGACGAGCAGCTCGAACTGCTCTTGAAAGATGTCCAGAACAACCTGTTCCGCCTCCGGCTGCAGAGTGAAACCGAGCGGCTCGAGGCTCCCAGCGAGATCATCAAGGCCAAGCGCGAGATCGCCCGGATCAAGACGATCCTGCGGCTCCGCGAGATCGAGCGGGAGCGATCGGTCGCGGCTCCGGCCGCCCACTAGCCAGTTCGTTGGGAAGTTCCATCCATCAGGACCACTAGCCAAGCGTGATCCAGTACAATGAGCCCTGAAAGCACAGCCAGCACAAAGTCCACGCCAGCCCGCTGCCGCCGCAAGACGGAAATCGGGGCCGTGACGTCGGACAAGATGAACAAGACGCGCCGGGTCGTGGTCGAGCGCCTGGTCCCGCACCCCAAATACGGCAAGCTGATGCGTCGCCGGACCGTCTGTCACGTTCACGACGAGACCAACGAGTCGCGTCTCGGCGACATGGTCGAGATCATGGAAACCCGCCCAATGTCCAAGCTCAAGCGCTGGCGGCTGATCCGGATTGTGCGCAAGGGAGCCCAGCAAGCGCTGGCCGGCGAGGATGAGGGCGCTCCGCCCGCCTGAGTGGAGCGCCTCGTCGCGCGACGGGTCCGCGACCGCGACCCCTACGGCCGGCCTGTCGCGAAATTGTTGATCTGCTTCCGATCCTTCGAAATTGAGAAGAGTTCCGGCCATCGGCCCCGAGCCGCGGGCCAGTGCAAAGCAAGGGTGTCCGTCCCATGATCCAGATGCAAACCCGGCTTGACGTGGCCGACAATACGGGAGCCAAGGAAGTGATGTGCATCAAGGTCCTCGGCGGCAGCGCGTCGATGTACAAGCGGCGAACCGCGGGCCTTGGTGACACGATCATCGCCAGCGTCAAGAAAGCCTCTTCGGGGGGCGACGTCAAGGCCGGCGACGTGGTCCGGTGCGTCATCGTGCGAACCCGGAACCAGACCCGGCGCACCGACGGCTCTTACGTCAAGTTCGATCGCAACGCGGTGGTGCTGATTGACGCCGAGAGGAATCCTCGGGGCACGCGAATCTTCGGCGCGATCGCCCGCGAGCTGCGCGACCGCCAGTTCATGAAGATCATCAGCCTCGCGGCCGAAGTCGTCTGACCCACGGCCGGGCCATGGCCCTCGGTCCGGAGCGCTGCGTGCTTCGCCAGACCGGGACCTGACAGTCATCGAGAAATGAAGCGAAGTGAGCCGACCATGCATATTCGTAAAGACGACCATGTCGAAGTGATTGCCGGCGACGACCGGGGAACTCCCAAACAGCGCCGGTTTTCCAAGGTGCTGCGTGTGCTGCCCTCGAGCAACAAGATCGTCGTCGAGGGGATCAACCGCGTGTACAAGCACATGCGGCCAAGCCAAAAGAATCCCCAGGGGGGACGGCTTTCCAAGGAGATGCCGATCGATGTCTCCAACGTGATGCTCGTTTGCCCCAAGTGCAACCGGGGGGTCCGCATCGGCCACCGGTATGGCGACGACGGGCAAAAACAGCGTTACTGCAAGTCGTGCGGCCAGGCCCTGGGCAACATCGGACCACGCAAGCCGGCCCACGCCGCCTCGACCAAGAAGAAACCCTGATCAAGATCAACCTCTTTTCCAGACGCCGGCACACGAAGCAGAAGACGCGACACGCGGCGGAATGAAGGACGATGGGAATGGCTCGCCTGCTGGATCTGTACAAGAAGGACATCGCCACGGCGATGGCCGCGAAATACAACCTCGACAACCCGATGGCGATCCCCAAGATCGACAAGATCGTCATCAACATGGGCGTGGGTCGCGCGACCCAGGACAAGGCCCAGCTCGACATTGCCGCCGACAGCCTGAGCAAGATCAGCGGCCAGAAGCCGCAGATCACCAAGGCCAAGACGTCGGTCTCCGGGTTCCGGCTCCGCGAGGGCAACGACATCGGCTGCAAGGTCACCCTGCGCGGCCGGCGGATGTACGAGTTCCTGGATCGCCTGGTCTCGATCGCCCTGCCTCGTATTCGCGACTTCCGCGGCGTCAACCCCAACAGTTTCGACGGTCATGGCAATTTCAGCCTGGGACTGGCCGAACAGGTTGTCTTCCCCGAGATCGACGCCGACAAACTCCAGCACACGCAGGGCATGGACATCACCATCGTCACCACGGCCGCCAACGACGAACAAGCGCGGGAACTGCTGCACCACTTTGGCATTCCCTTCCGTCTGCCGGCAACCGGCGGCAAGGGAGGCGCAGCGGGTAAGTCCTGATCGTGATCAAACGGGATGTGAAGTGGTCGGGCGTCGCCTGACGCCCTCTTTTTCCGGTGTGAGAAAGCTGAGCATGTCGACCAAGGCGCAGAAGATCAAGTCGGAGACGCCCCGCAAGTTCGCGGTTCAGCATCGCAACCGCTGCCGCCTCTGCGGGCGTCCCCGAGCCTATTATCGAAAGTTTGGAGTCTGTCGCATCTGCTTCCGGAACCTGGCCAGCCGCGGCCTGATTCCGGGAGTGAAGAAGGCGAGCTGGTAGCCTTATCGTCCTTTACGGTCCAAGCCTCGAGCGGGCCCCGAGCTCGCCCTTTGCTGTCTCCCGAACAACGAATCAAGACCCATGGCAGGCCCGGGCCTGCCGAAACCCGATCACGAGTTTGTATGAGTTGCCCCGCCGCCCCGACGTGGCCGGCCTTGCCGCGAGTTCCGCTCCCTCCGCCGCGCGACTCGACACGTTACCCGCGACGGTTCAGGAAGGCTTCTCCCCCATGATGACCGACCCGATTGCCGACATGCTCACCCGGATCCGCAACGCCGTCCGGATCGAGCGTACGTTCCTGGATATGCCCACGTCGAAGATGCGGCGGGGCATTGCCCAGGTTCTCAAAGACGAAGGCTATGTCTGGGACTTCGAGGAAATCGAAACGACGCCCGCACGGACGCTGCGCTTGCACCTGAAGTATGGTCCCAACGGGGAGCGGCTGATCACCAAGATCGACCGGATCAGCAAGCCGGGCCGGCGGATCTACCGCGGCTACAAGGAGCTCAAGCCGATTCTGGGCGGCATGGGCATCCAGATCCTGAGCACGCCCCGCGGAATCGTCAGCGATCGCCGCGCTCGCGTCGAGAAGATCGGCGGCGAGGTGCTGGCAATGATCTATTGAGAGCTGTCCCGGAGCGGTCCTCGGCCTCGACCGCGGCACCATTGGAAATTCCCAAGGCAACTTCCAGGCCGCGCGGACGACGAGCCGCGGAGCTACCGGGACGGCAAAGAGGGGCAAGATCGACCGCCTTTGACCCGATCCGGACTCGAACCCGCGTGACCCCGAACCAGTGAATCTAGCGGAGGATGAGGGACCCATGTCGCGTATCGGCCGCAAGCCGGTTGTTGTTCCGGCCAACGTGAAGGTCTCGATCGTCGAGCAGACGATCCAGATCGAAGGCCCCAAGGGCAAGCTCAGCTTCTCCCACCGGCCCGAGATCTCCCTGAAGTATGACGACGCGAAGCGGCAAGTCGAGGTGAGCCGGAGCGATGACGAACGGCTCAGCCGATCGCTCCATGGACTCACGCGCAGCCTGGTGTCCAACATGGTACAGGGTGTCTCGAGCGGCTACACTCGCAAACTCGAGATCGTTGGAGTCGGCTACCAGGCGCAGCTCAAGAAAGCCAACACGCTGGCCCTCCAGGTTGGCTATGCCAACCAGATCGTCCTGGAAGCGCCGCCCGGCGTGACCGTGACCGTTTCCGACCCCACCCACGTCACCATCAGCGGCGCCGACAAGCAGGCCGTCGGCCAGTTCGCCGCCGTGGTCCGCGAGGTTCGGCCGCCAGAGCCTTACAAAGGAAAGGGAATTCGCTACGAGGGCGAAGCCGTCCGCCGCAAGGCCGGCAAGGCCTTCGGTTCCAAGTAATCACGCTGACATCGGCACCCGGCTTGGGCCCGGATCGTTCGACCAGACTCGCAAGCTCTTTTTCTCTTGACTGTTGAGGATCGTCCCGTGGACACCGCCAACCATCACCTGCTGGTCCAAACCCGCCGGAGGCGGCGCCAGCATCGCGTCCGCAAGCGGCTGTTTGGGACCACAGAACGTCCCCGCCTGGCCGTCTTCCGAAGCTCCAAGCACATTTACGCCCAGGTGATCAACGACCAGAGCGCAACCACGCTGGTCTCGGCCAGTACCGTCGACCCCGAGATCAAGGCCCAGTTGAAGTACGGCGGCAACAAGGCCGCCGCGACGGTCGTCGGCCGCGTCGTCGCCGAACGCGCCAAGAAGGCCGGTATTGACAAGATTTGCTTCGACCGCCGAAGCTACAAGTACCACGGTCGGGTCGAAGCCCTTGCCCGGGCCGCTCGCGAAGCGGGTCTGCAATTCTAA
This sequence comes from Occallatibacter sp., assembly GCA_050014655.1. GTDB lineage: Bacteria > Acidobacteriota > Terriglobia > Terriglobales > Acidobacteriaceae > Telmatobacter. The sequence goes on from JBEKCX010000505.1 coordinate 18,218, forward strand.
GACATGGCAGCTTGATCGCGGATCGGCTGGGGACCATCGTACGTTTTGGGTCATCTTGCCTTGCGGCTGACGGCGGAGGATCACAGGCCGTCGGCTTAACGAAGGAGATTGTCTGTGTCGACTGACAGTCGAGAACGAGATCGCGACCGTGGGGACTGGGCCGAGAGCGTGGTCTCAATCCGCCGGTGCGCGGCCGTGGTCAAGGGCGGCCGGCGATTCAGCTTCAACGCCCTGGTCGTCGTCGGCAACGGCCGAGGACAGGTGGCCTGGGGTTACGGCAAGGCCAACGAGGTTCCCCCGGCCGTCGAGAAAGGCGTCAAGGACGCTCACAAGCAGATGAACCGGGTCCAGCTCAAGGGGGGAACGATCCCGCACGCGGTGATCGGCAAGTTCGGGGCCGCCCGGGTGCTGCTCATGCCGGCCGTGCCCGGAACGGGCGTCATCGCCGGCGGCGCTGTGCGGGCCGTGGTCGAGGCCGCGGGCGTCAAGGACGTTCTGACCAAGAGCTTCGGCTCGAACAACAAGCTGAACCTCGTCAAGGCCGCGATCGACGCCTTGACTCAACTGCGTACGAAGGAAGAGATTGCTCGCCTTCGGGGAGTCGCTCTCTGATGCAATTGCACGACGTCCACCAAGGGGTCCATCGCCGTAAGCTGCGGAAACGGGTGGGCCGGGGAATCGGGTCGGGCCACGGCAAGACCTCGTCCAAGGGGCACAAGGGCCACGCTTCGCGCCAGGGGTTCAAGCTCAACCCGATCTTCGAGGGTGGCCAGATACCCCTGGCCCGGCGCGTGCCCAAACGGGGCTTCTTCAACGGGGCCTTCAAGAAGGAATACGCGATCGTCAACCTGGGCGACATCAACACGAATTTCGACCCGGGCGCGGTCGTCGACGAGGCCGCCCTGCGAGCCAAGGGGCTCGTCAAGGGCCACAATTTCGACGGGATCAAGATCCTGGGCGACGGCGCGCTGACCAAGGCGCTGGAGGTTCACGCGACCAGGTTTAGCGGGGCGGCTGCCTCGAAGATCGCCGCCGCTGGCGGCAAGACCATTGCTGTTCCGTACACGCGCCGGGTCGCCAAGGCGCAGTCCTGAGCCCGGGCGGGCTTCCAGGTTGATGGCCGGACGTGGCCCCAAACCAGAGCCGCCTCTCCTGGCGATCGGCGGACCGGCGATGTCCTATGGAAGAGTGACCCCGGCTCCGGCCTGCGAGCCGGCCCCGTCTGCCCGCAGTCATGCTCTTCCAGCGGATACCTCGGTTGACTGAGCAGGGCCTGGCGGAGATGATCCCAAGGGGAAAATAGGCGCTAGGGGAGACGATCGCCCGTGGATAAGTTGCTGACCCTCTTCAAGGTGCCCGAACTGCGGCGGAAGATTCTCTTCACGGCCGCGCTCCTGGCCATCTACCGGATCGGCTTTTACGTTCCTCTGCCGATCGTCAACCAGGCGCAGTTGCGGAACTGGGAGGAACAGCAAAGCACCACCGGGGCCGGTAAGCTGTTCGGTACCGTGGCGATGTTCGGCGGCACGTCGATCGGCATGAGCACGATCTTCGGCCTGGGGATCATGCCCTATATCTCGGCGTCGATCATCTTTCAGCTTCTGGGAAGCGTCGTTCCCTCGCTCGAGGCCATGATGAAGGAAGGAGAGAGCGGGCGAAAACGCATCAACGAATACACCCGCTATGCCACGGTCGGCCTCTGCGCGGTCCAGAGCGCCTTCTGGGTGCAGTACATGATGAGTCCACAGATGAACGTGGTACTTCCTCAGTATCGCGACTTCTGGCATGGTGTGGTGTGCGTCTCGATCATGACGGCGGGCACCATCTTCCTGATGTGGGTCGGCGAGCAGATCGACGAATTCGGGATCGGCAACGGGATCAGCCTGCTCATCATGGCAGGAATCCTGGCCCGGGCGCCCGTGGCCATGAAAGGGCTCTGGGAGAACTCGACTTCCAAGCTCACGCCGGAACCGGGCAAGTATGGGATCATCACCATTCTCTTGCTGCTGGCACTGTTCATTGCGGTGGTGGTGGGGGTGATTGCAATCACCGAGAGCCAGCGCCGAATTCCCACCCAGTCGGCCAAGCATGTTCGGGGCAGGCGGGTTTTTGGCGGCACAAGGCAATATCTGCCGCTGAAGGTCAACCAGGCCGGCGTCATGCCGATCATCTTTGCCTCCAGCCTGCTGATCTTCCCGTCATTCGTCTTCAACAGCCTGTCGCGGGCAACCGCGGGCCTGCGTTCCGACACCTGGACTTTGGGCTCGGCCATGGCCAGCTTCTTCCAGGAACTGGCCGACGCCTTCCAGCGGCAAAGTTACATCTACACGGTTTGCTACATCATCCTGATCTACTTTTTCTGCTACTTCTGGACGGCAATCACGTTCAATCCCAAGGACATGGCCGACAACCTGAAGGATTACGGCAGCTTCATTCCGGGCTATCGACCAGGGAGGCGGACGGCCGATTACCTCGAGAAGGTCATGTTGCGAATCACCTACGTGGGGGCTGCGTTCCTGGCCCTGGTGGCAGTCATTCCATCGCTGGTCCAGACCTCCCTGAACGTCGACTTCACCGTGGCATCCTTCCTGGGAGGAACCGGCTTGCTGATCGTGATCAGCGTCTGCCTCGACCTGGTGCAGAAGATCGATAGCCACCTGGTCATGCGGAATTACCCGGGCCTGGTCAACCGGAAGTGACCGCCGAGCCGCAAACTCGCAGCCCTGGGCCGGCCGCCGGATTCGTGCCTCGAGGGGACATCAGACTGCCGCTCCTGGCCAGCAATCTGGTACGATCATTTTCGTGACTTGACGGTGGAACTGGCGAGGATCGAAGAGGAGCTCGAGCGACGTGTTTTCCCATCGAGGCATGGTTCCCCGGCCTTCTTTCCCCTCTTTCTTGGCAGGCATGGGACGGAAAGGGGGCCCACTACCGGGAGCGCCCCGACCCGCGCCGAAACTGAAGAGCCCGCGCGAAATCGCGCTGATGCGCGAGGCCGGGCGGGTGGTCGCCAAGGCGCTCGACCGGGTGCGCGAGCTGGCCGTGCCAGGCGCGACGACCGCCGACATGGAAGACGCCGTGGCCGCCGTCTTCCGGGAACACGATGCTCTCCCCCTGTTCCTGGGCTACCCGAGCACGGACAAGGGGAAACCTCCGTTCCCGGCCATGATCTGTGCCAGCGTCAATCATCACGTGGTGCATGGCATTCCCAATCGCCGCCCGCTGAAGGCCGGCGACATCGTCTCCATCGACACGGGCTGCAAGATCGGGAGCTGGTGCGGCGACTCGGCCGTGACGCTGGCCATCGGCGAGATTTCCCCCGACGTCCAGAAGCTGCTCGACGTGACCTTGGAATCACTCAACCTGGCGATCCGGGCCATGGCCCGCTGCCGCTACTGGTCCGAAGTCGCCAGCCTGATGGAGCGCTACGTCAAGAGCCAGGGTTTCTACGTGATCGAGAAATTCGTCGGCCATGGCATTGGCCAGGACATGCACGAGGAGCCGCAGGTTCCAAACTTCGTCAGCAAGCCCTTGCTAAAAAACGACATCCGGCTCGAGCCCGGCCTTGTGCTGGCGATCGAGCCCATGGTCGCCATGGGAACCAAGGAGGTCCGTACGCTGGACGACGGCTGGACCGTTGAGACCAAGGATCGCCGCCCCAGCGCCCATTTCGAGCATACCGTGGCCATGACCCCCGACGGACCGCGCGTGCTCACTTACCTCGAGGATGAGGCGGTAACCCCCGCAGCCAGTCAAGAGCCGGGACCAGAAATGGCACCAACACTCGATCGCGACAAGCAACCATGACTCGTTGCCGCGGTCGATCGCCGACCGGCAGGAGAATCAACGCAGAGCGAACCTGAACCAACCAGAATGAACCCCGGAAAGCGACCGCCTGGCCAACTGGACAGGAATCATGGCGGTACTGGCCCGTTCAAGAAACCTCGCCGCTAACCGCCGCAGCCTGGTTCTTCGCTTGCGCGCAGGATCAGTCCCACCAAAACACAAGAAAAAGGCCAGGCATGAAATCTGGACAGTCCAGGAAAAATGCAGACCATTAGAGGTGTTCCAGCCTTCCCGCACCTGCCAGGTTTAGTGCGTGGCCGGTTCTGGTCCTGGTTGCGCGATGGGCTAGGCGCGCCGCTGTTGCCTTTGGTAAATGTATGGTTCCGTTTCAGGTGGTCGCTCTTTGACAATTCGGTCGGCGGTTCTGGGCCCCACCGGGCCACGAGATGGATTCCGGCGGTCATCGAGAACGGTTAGAAGAAGGTAAACACTTGTGAAGGGCGTACCCTTCATGAGACCAGAGACTTGCTCCACCTAAGTGGTCCGTTTCACAAATAACGTCGCGGTAATCCTGGCCTCCGGCGTTAAGCAGCGGAAGCTGCTAAGAAGTGCGGCAACGCACGCTTTAGCCAATTCAGCAAGTCTTGTCGAGTGAA
>JBEKCX010000506.1:0-4373 GCA_050014655.1 Occallatibacter sp.
TCACGCTTGCGGTTTTCCGGGCTTAAGCCCTTCATGGCTGTCCGCGTTCCGATGCCTGAGCCAACAGTAAACCAGCGCGCCCAAACAGACAACATACGAGCCGTACCAACCCAGCTTCGATTGCAGCGGGGTGGTCAGGAGAATAAAAAGCAGCGTCGTAATGCCGGTGATTTTAGCCACCGTGGCAGGCGGGCTGCGCCACCCCAGCAAAACGAACAGCGGCCAGCCCACCAGACCAGACGCCACCGCCACCGTCGCCATAATCGGAAATACAAATGGGTCCCGAAATGGGTTCTGGCCGTAAGCCTCGTCGGTCTTCGGCAGGGTCAGCGTCAAAACGATCACGTATGCAATCGCGAAAACGAAGGCCAATGTCAAGCTGATCCCTAGATACATGAGGGCCTTTTTCATCAGCACAACCGGGTCATCAGCATAACTGGGTCAAGACCGGAATTCGGAACTTCATTCATGATCATGGCGCGGCAGTTTTTCCGTCCGCCGTCCAAGTCTTCTTTTTCATCAAATCCATATTCAGCTTTCCTGGCTTGCCGCAGTCATTGACCCCTTAATGGCACGGACTCGAATACTGCGCTCTTTTCGCTTCTGGTGTAGCCATAAAAGCAGAATGACCACTTGGGCTGGCAACAGCCACCAGCGCAACCACCACGCGATCATCAGGGGGAATTGAAACCAAGGTTCAAAAGGGACATCTACAACATTGGGATTATCGGAGAACGGCACAAAGGAGGCGAATCCGCCGAGGGTTGGCAGGCAAATCCATCCCACTGCCTTGTCATTCGAGAAAACGATGGCCCGGTCGGCAAAGCTATCAGTGCTGACGAACTTGAAAATGTCGAGCTTCTCTTTGGGGACGATGCGGGCGAATGGGCGTCCATGAAGCATCAGACTAAGCCGGGCTGAATAGGGCGACATAAGCACCAAGGCAAAAGCCAGCAACGGCGCGAGAAGCACGACGAATCGGAATGTGCGTCGGAGTGACATTTGACTGTTAATTCACGAACAGCGGTTCGTATATTGAAACCGGTCTCCGCCCGAACTCGAAAGTCGCAAGCTGTTCATAATCAGCATAATCAGCCAGTTCTTTGCCTAATTTACTACCACCGGTCCGCATTTTCCAGCGGCAAAATCATCATCGGCCGCCGCCGGGGATGGGCGCTGGCAGCCAATCCAGCGCCCGAAAAAGCCGGTGAGCCTCCCGAAATCGAACCGCTGGCGGCGGTCATTGGATGAGAACATTCTGCCCCAGGAAATCATACTCATCCAATCACAAGAAGGAAAACGCTGAACAGATACACAACACCGACGCCGACCATGAGCCTCCTCAGCCACTGCGGCGGGAGGGGTTGCATGGCCGCACGCTGGCGCACTCGCACCCAAAACGCAAGGCAGAGCCAAGCGACTGTAAATGCGCCGGCGACAAGCATCAGGTGGGCACGAAAGATCTCGCCGTCGGGTCGAGGGACTATACTCATGGCCGAAAGGCAGAAGACTGCGAGCAAACTCACCAACGCGCAGGTCACTGATATGACGAAAAGGTTCCTCATGGTGCGTCGTTTATATTTGTGCATCTGCCGGTTCGTATTTTACAGGCGAACGAGCATGACCGATCGCCGACGGGAACGGGCACTGTCAGCGAATCCAGCGCCCGAAAAAGCCGGAAGCCCTCTCGAAACCGAAGCGCGGGCGGCGTGTCGCGTGGAGTGAAAGTCAGGCACATTGTCTTGTCTTGATACGACGCCGGTAATCTTTGACATCTGCGTCGAGGAGCAGAAGATAACCGCCGATGACGGCGGCTGCTGCCGATACCGAAACCGAAAGCACTTCTGGGCCTGGAATAAATCCGACGAGTAAAAAGATGATCGCTAACGGAGCAAAGGGTGCCGAAAGCCAGCCCCACAAGAGCTGAAGTTGGGGGCTGCGAAAAACGCCCCAGAAAGCGAGAAAAACCCCGAAAATGTAGCATCCAATCATGAAGATGATCCACCCGCTACTGCTACGCGCGATCTCGTGAAAAAAACACCAGATAGACGAAACCGAGAGCGATAGCGCCGCCGCGATGAGCTTTGCGTGAATTGGAAATGGCGCGTTCATGATGTCAATTCTTATTATACAGCCGCCGGTTCGCATTTTGCAAGGACAAAGTCATCGCAAGCCGCCGCCGGGAACGGGTGCTTGCAGCGAATCCAGCGCCCGAAAAAGACAGAAGCCAAGGAGCAAGCGGTGCGTCCGCCGCCGCAAAAACTAGCCGGCTGATTTTTTGATTTGCGCATACAGATCTCCAAGGGTGATGTCCTCTCGACACGATTTGAACAAGTCAACACCGTATGGCTCCTCCAACCTCTCGGCAAGCGTCTCCAACTCCATATCGTCGGGGAGGCCCACGGACGGATTCAGCGCCCGATAAATATCCATCACCTTGTCATCGGGCGAAAAACAACAGCGCCGCGACGGCCGAAAGCCAAAAGCACCAACCACCACGCTCAAGAACTCCCGAATCTCGGTTTTGGGCGAGTCTGGAAAACGCCGGCGCCACCGAATGCCCATGCAGGCGCGATCCCAAAATCCGCGCAACGCCCGCCGCCGCCGCATCTCAGTGAAAAACACCATCCCAAAGGCGCCCGCGAGAATTATCAACAGTGCATTCATCTGGCTCATGGTCTTTTGTGGTGATCAACGTTGAAGCTCACCGCCCGCCGCCGGGAACGGGCGCTGGCAGCGAATCCAGCGCCCGGAAAAGCCATAAGCACCCGGGGCTTATCTGGTCTCCGAAAAGGACACATACGTTCTTGCCGAGTTCAGCCTCTAGAACCGCGAGGTCATGCTTGGACTCGATTTCCAAGTCCACGTTGACGAAATGCGGTGCAGCCATAATTCTTCGTGGTCGTTTCATATACTCAAGGGCTCATCGCCACACGATTCACCTCGCCGACCGCCGCCGGGAACGGCTGCTGGCAGCGAATCCAGCGCCCGAAAAAGCCAGAGAGCCTTCTCCCGAAACCGAGGATGGGCCGGTGGCCGCAGTGATTTGGTCACTTTCATTCTTAATCGCGCCGGTCTGGTGGCATGTTGGGATCCCAATCGTTGCAGAAAAAAGCGTCGCTATAGATGTTGGCGACATTCCCGCTGCCATCAAACAGGACGGCGACATACGGAAACAGGAGAAAAGGATCAACGTCGCCTGAGTATCGGTGCTCCCCATAAACCCGAGCCACACGCCCTGTTCTTGTGGTAAACACCCGCAACGGCTGGCCATAAGCGCGTCAACCTCTTTGATGGTCATGCCGATGGATGCTTTGCAGCCATCGTATCGCTGGCGTAATTCCTCGTTGATGGGAAATTCTTTTATAGCTCGTTGCGACAAGGCCGCAGCTATCGGTAGAATTACGACCGCCGGTAGGTTGCCTTTTCCCTGGAATTTTTTCATTGTCGCCCCCGCATCTTTGAGTTCTGCGCGAATCTCCCCATGAGTCACGACCGGCGCCTCGATTGCCTTCTTCACATACTTCATGTCCTCGATATCCCACGGCTTCAAGCGTGACGCTGCCGTTCCCTCATATGAGTACGCCTCCATCTCCATTCGAATCCATCCGATGGTTTTAACAAGCGCGTCATCACGAAAGAGCAGTTGGTAGAAGTTATAACTTTCCTCCTCGCCGGTGTGCAGGAAGCACTTGATGAGCGTCCAAGTGTGGCCGTTCTCTGCAACCGTAAACTGGTGGCGAACCGCGCTTCCCAGTATTTTCCTCACATCGGCAACAGATGAGCCGTTGGTTATCGAGAGGAACAGATCTTCCGAGAGAAACTGATTTGACCTCAGCTTTTCGACATCAGGCGGAGTACCGCGTCCGCAGGAAACAATGGAACACACCAGGATGGCTAACAAGCCAACAAGGCGACTTTTGGATTTCAGCAGGTCATGATTCATATCAAAGTGCTTATGGTGCATTTTGGGCCGCCGCCGGGAACGGGCGCTGGCCGCGAATCCAGCGCCCGCAAAAGCCGGATGCCATATTCTTCGCATTCATAATTTCATAACCAACAAGAGCCTTGCCTAAAATACAGCCGCCGGTTCGGACGTTGCACGGACAAAATCATCACCGGCCGCCGCCGGGAACGGGCGCTGGCGGCGAATCCAGCGTCCGGAAAAGCCGGAGAGCCTTCTCCCGAAACCGAAGCTCGGGCGGCGAATTGACGTTAGGCATCATTTGCAAAACGTTCATCATACTTCATAGCGACTGCGTAGTCCGTGGAAAGCAGAAAAGCACGCATCCGGGCCGTGCCCCTGCTGTAAAAATAAGCTTCCCACGCGATGCACAAAATGCACAAAACCACCACCACAATACAGAATGCCC
>JBEKCX010000507.1:0-4370 GCA_050014655.1 Occallatibacter sp.
CTTTTCCCATCCGCCGTTGCTTTTCAATGACGGCCCCCCGCTGGTCCTTGACCCGATTTACTTCATCTTTCAAACTGATAATGGCGAGGACTTCCTCCAGCCACCGCGGCCCCAGTTCAATGTTTTTTCCCCACCTGTCGAGTTTGTTGATCCAGCCCAAGGCCCAACGTGAAGCGCGATCATGAGTAACAGAACAACGACTATCGCTATAACGATAATTGCAACGATGTGCGCGAAACCTTTCATCAAGAAAAATCATAGCACAGACATTTATGGGAAACAATAAAATGAGATCCTGCTTGATTTTCTTTAGCTGCTTTCAAACATTTCGGTTAATAGAGAGTCACCGCTTCAGTGCCTGAGGTAATATTATCCAACTCGCAATACATCGTTGCTGTAGTATTTCCGGGAACTACCGAAGCGCTGGTTTTTATAGTAACATTGGTGCCTGCAATAAGCGTAACACTATTGACCCCATCTGCGGCCACTGCAACATCGATCACTTCACCAACATACGGAGATTGCAAGTTTGCCACAATATCCGCCGCGCTCGGCAATGCCATGGTAAGCGCCGAGGTGGAAGTATCGAATCGGAACAGATAATATTGATCAAGCTGGGCACCGGTAATACTGAGATTAGCGTTTCCCGCATTATAGTACTCACTCGCTGTAGTACTCGAACTAACGCATGATGTTAAACTGAGTGTGCCGAATAATAGCAAACTAAAGATCGCTAGATAACGCCATAAATTTATTTTCATTAATTGCTCCTAAACGTGTTTACCCAAGATTGATTGCGTCCCTTAATTAAATATTTTAACTAATCAATATCAACTCTCGATCCCTAAACCATATTATCACGGTGCCAAATTAGAATCAAATACCGGTTGGTCCTTCTTTTCAACGAATTTCATTTTTCTTTTTGCCTAATGCTAGGCTGAATATTCATGTTGCATTAACATTACATTCAGAGTGTATTCATATTATTGTAATATAATTAATTTTTATTATGACAAGTGGTTAGAAAAATAAAAATGCTCAGCTGATAGGAAGGCTGATGAAAATGGCATTGATGCCAGAATGATAGATGTCATTGCGTGAAAAAGGAAGTGTTTAACCTAGTTCTTACTGGCATAAGGAGGTGCAATTATAACGCAATTATTCTTCAAGGACATTAAAGAGGAGGTACAAAATATTTCGGTGAAGAATATTAATTTAAAGGAGAAAAAATAAAATGAAAAATAAACAGTTACGATTTATTGGTATTTTACTGATTATAGGGTTAATCGCATCCTTAACCCTGGGTTTGGCAGCCTGCGGTTCAAAAGCCACTACCACCGCGGCATTATCTTCCATTACCGTTAGCCCTTCATCACCATCTAATTTAACTGTTGGGCAGACCACGTCTTTTACCGCGAGCGGCACTTATTCTGACGGTTCAACTTCAGACCTTACTTACGAAGTGTCCTGGGTCAGCGATAATACTACAATTGCCTCTATAGATGCAAATGGTACCGCTACCGGGGTAGCAGCAGGCACCGCCAATATCACCGCTAGTCTAGATGGAATAACCAGCAGCTCTGTCAGTTTACCGGTAGTAGCAGCGACACCAACCTTATCTTCAATCGCAGTGACCCCGTTATCACCGTCGATTCTTGCAATTGATGGTACTCAGCAGTTTGATGCGGTCGGAACCTATGCGGATGGTACAACTGCGGACATCAGTAACCAGGTAACCTGGAATAGCGATACGACTGCTACGGCAACAATCTCTTCGACCGGTTTAGCTTCAGGGGTCGCGGCCGGAACTGCTAATATTTCAGCCACCTTAGATGGTGTAACCAGTCCTAATGTGCTCTTAACTGTGGAAGCGGTAACTTCTATTGCTGTAGCGCCTTCTTCTCCAGCCAATTTGGCGGTGGGTGGTGCGCAACAATTTACAGCGACCGCAACCTTCACCGATGGTACAACTGAAGACATCACTTCTCAAGTAACCTGGGCCAGCGATAATACTGCGATAGCGCAGATTGATTTAACTGGTTCGGCCACCGGTATCGCCGCTGGAACTGCGAACATTACAGCAGCCATCGATGGTGTCACCAGTCCTGCTGTCTCCGTAACTGTGGCATCTTCGTAATAAGAACTAAAATCAGAGTAATGAGTTTTAATTTAGTTTCAATACGTTGAGACAAAGGTTCCGGTTATGGGCATTCAACAATTGAATCAAGCCCGTAGCCGGAACCTTATTAATATAAACTGACAAATCTCGCCTGCCGCGGTCCTTAATTAAATCAACGGATGGCGGAGAATAGGTCCGCCGGCGGCAGCGCAAACACGTTAATTCTAAATCCAAGGCTTTGTTATTGCATATTCAGTATAATGAGAATGGTAGATGTATTGAGAACCGGTGAATAATACAATGAGAAATATTATTCCTTGGTTAAGGCAACACATTCCCTCAGGTTGGATATTCACGCATGGCCAGAGGAAAGTTGTAATTGATGCAGTGTGGGTACTTGTGGGTCCAGCTGCCGTATGGGCGATTGCCATAATTTATGTTCCAATTCTAGGACCCGGTTTCAAGGGGTTCGAACCTTGGGCAATTTCTTTAATAATTTTGGCGTTAATATTTTTATGCCTGGTGCTTCACTCTTTAGCCCATCTAGGCACCGCTAAAGCCTTTAAGAGCCTATATAAACATATATTTTTGAGTCCATTAGGGGACCATTCCCAAGTTTGGCCACCGGAATTCAGTCCACTTAAAGAATTAGTGGTGGCTCTGGCAGGGCCTTTGACGCACGGATTATTAGTCGTTTTGTTTTATTTTCTGTGGAATTCACAAATCAGTTTGTTTGTCAGTGTTATGGCTTTCTTTATGATTTTCTTCAATTTAGGAATAATGGCCTTAAACCTAATCCCTGTTTTTCCTTTCGACGGCGGGAGAATCTTACGGGCAATTACTTGGGGAATGTTGAAGCGGCCTATTTTAGCAACCAAATTGGCATTTCGTCTTGGGTGGAGCTTTTCTGCCGGGCTCTTTATCTGGAGTGTCATATTAATCGTGCAACGTGATCGTCTAAGCCTGGAAACTGCTGCAGCCACATTTATTTTATCGGTCCTGGTGGCGATTAGCCTATTCCTGCAGCATGAATGGGAATGGGACCGTCCCGAGCCGATAACTCATTTACGTTTGCCATCAATCGCTATTCGATCATCTGCGGTTTGTTTGTTTCTGCTTCCATTAGTGGCAGTTACTGTGGTACTGATACCCATTAATGAAGGACTCGAAGCGCCTGGATTTACTGCATCTGTTGAGCCGATGATACATATGCCCGCACAATACCGTCATTCTTCATCTGGAAGCCTTATTTTAACCTCAGTTATTCCACAAGCGCCTATTCTGATAGGAGAATGGCTCTATGCCCAACTAGATCATTCTGTAGCACTCGAGCCTGAACACGAAATTGTCCCAACAAATACAAACGCACAAACAATATCGGTGCAGAATTACCAGATGCTGTTGGATAGTGATACCACTGCCATTTATGTGGGTTTGCATATGGCCGGATATCCTGTAGACGTTAACGATGGATTGGTTATAGGAGCAATTTTGCCCCAAAGTCCTGCGGTTGGAATCTTGCAAAATGGCGATATCATCACCGGAGCCAATGGGAAAACCATCACCACACAATCGGATCTGTCAAATCAGCTGCAATTGATTACCCCAGGATCAATTATCAATTTAACAATCGTTCGTAATGGTCAAACGATGAATGTAAACGTGCTTACCATGCAACCTGCGCAAGCCAATGGTCCGGCAAGAGTAGGAATCGTTGTTGAACAGCATAGCAGCGGTTTTACTTTACCGTTTCCGATTCAAATTATCCCGAAGAAAATTGTTGGCGGTCCTTCAGCTGGTCTAATGTTCACTCTGGGAGTCTATGACCTTCTTAGCGGCCAGAATCTCACTGGGGGGAGAAGAATTGCCGGCACCGGTACTATTGATCTCGATGGGAATGTGGGAGAAATAGGGGGTGTTCAACAAAAGGTAGTAGCCGCAGAGCGAACCGGAGCCCAATACTTCCTGGTGCCCTCGGCTAATTACGCAGACGCGCAGGCTGTTGCAAAAAACATCACGGTTGTCGAAGTTAATACTGCTCAAGATGCCATTAATTTCTTAAATAAACTGCCACCTCTAAAAACCAGCCCACAATAGAGGTCCGCTATAAAGAATTATTTCCAACCGGTAACGCATGTTCTCGAATGACTTCTAGCAATAATTTAAGCATTAAGTTTAAGGAATCTTTATTAAGATTCGATGATGTGTCTTTGGAAGTGTGAACAACACTCAGAGGCTCAGGCATTATTGG
>JBEKCX010000508.1:0-4383 GCA_050014655.1 Occallatibacter sp.
CATTGATGTTTATCGCAGTTTGCGGCGCTCAGTGGCTCAGGCTAGAGCTAGTCTCCGGCACACTGAACGTGCGGGTGCATTCTGACGTGCGGGGTGCGTTGTTGGTTCATGGTAGGATTCGACACAATAGAAAACCCCGCTGGCGGGCGGGGTCGGTTCGACACTCACACGCGAATCTTCGCATGGAGTGTGTCGAAATGCAAGCTACATCTACTGAGGCTCTCCTTCTATCTTCATCTCTGAGAGTAATTCTTCAGCAGAGAGAGCGGGCAGACGCTTTAGCGTTTCTTCGCATAATTCGTGCATCCGTTGCAATGCGGATTTCCTGTAATCCTCTTCTTTTAGATACGCGGCCACTCTTCGCCGAATCGTTGCGTTTGATAGACCCTGCCTACGCAAAAGTTCTCGAAGAGCGCGATTCTCAGCTTCCATAGCGAAGTACATGTCGTTCATGCCCTGCATTAGAGACTTGATAAGAGACGGACTCATTTTGGGTTTTCTCTCCCCAGTCGCGCAATGACAGGCACATAAACTCTCAGACGCACCAGAGCTTCGAGAATCTGCTTCGCGCCATGGTCAGTGGCCCCACAGAAAAGCAGAGCAACGGTCTCGCACTTTTACTTCATCCCTGCCCCGAATGCAATTCTAGCCGAAACAGGCGAAACAATACAGAATTCATGCGGGTCTAAGTGTCCCTTTCCATGCGAAACACTAAGGCATTGTTTCGGGTCAGGAATTGTCAGATTCTCCAATGTCCACGAGGTTTGTTTCGGGTGTTTCGGATAAGCCCCCGCAAGCTGGAAGGTATCGCTCAAAAGCCGCAGTCAGATCGGCCCAGGGATAGCCTTTTACCGTCTTGCTTCCGATTCGTATCTGGCGGGATGCAACCCCGAACGGTCGCAGCATTCTGGAGAGCTTGATTGCGTCCAGAGGAAGCGTTGCCCACGGACTCTCTGCAAGCTCATTCAACCGCTGGAGTAGAACTGCGGTTGCCAATTTGTCGCTCCTCGCACTCCAGACCTTCCGTGTATCGGCCAGCAGTTTGAGCTTGAGCGAGTCCTCCACATCGTCAGCGGCCTTTGCTCCTGAGAGCGTCTCGGCGCATAGCCTGAGTTCTCCCAACCGCTCCGGCGCGGCGATGGTGCAAACCGCGAACAACGGCATCCAAATTTCGGCATCCCGGTCAGAGAGAAACTTGAGATCGTCCATTCCTTCATAGGCTGTGCGGATTGATTCCTGCCAAGTCTTCGCCCACCCCGTCAACGAATCCCGCAGCGGCTCAGCGTCGGCCTTTGCTCTTCCCTGTAAGAAGCGATCCACGGACTCAGATGGGGTTTTGCGCTGCATGGATATGACGATGCAACGATCCGCGAGCGTGTCCGTTAGTCCGCCGATGGCCGCAAACACCTTGGGGCCATAGACGGGGAAATGCTGCACCTTCCAGTCTGGCGCTACACAGCGGGTGACTGTCTGCCCTTTCCTGTATCCTGCGTTGAGGATGGCGAGCACGGCCTGTGAGGTGTCGGAAGGCTTGGTGTTCCGCAGCGCCTCAACCTCATCGAGAAGCAGTGTCGGCACGTCCTCCATCATGCGGAAGAGCGAGGCGCTGCTGACCGTCGTCACGCGCTGAGGTTTCGCACAGAGCAGTTCCAAGACCTCTAGCAGCCTTGTTTTGCCGCATCGCTTTGCAGGCGACAAGAGAGCGATGTAGGGAAAGGCATCGAACGCTAGGGGCACATGGGTTGCGACGGCCCAGGTTGCCACCGGGAGATATGCCGCTTCTGGCAGGATGCAGAAACGGCGGATGAAGTTCTCAGCGTCCTCGATCACAGTCTTGACGGTCATCGTTTCGCGGCCCCACACGGGCCACTCGCTCCGGCCACAAGCTGCTCAATGTCCGTGGGGTTGAAGAGCAAACGACGGCAGAGGCGAACGGGCGTGAGCCTTCCCTTCCGCACCCACATTCTGACGGTGTGAGGTGAAACGGCCAGAGCTTCAGCGACCGCCGCGAGGTTGAGCAGCTTGGGAACGGTGTCGGCCATTATTCGCCCCTCGCTTTCAGCCGTGATTCGACGGCATCGGCTTGAACAATCCACCTCTTGCCAACCTTGCGGCCCTGTAGCTTTCCTGTCCAGAGCAGCGAATACAGGTAGTCCAGTCCGATACCTAGCTTGCGGGCGGCTTCGATTGCACTCAGTTCCTTTTCAGCTTTCATGTGTGGTACCTCCTTGACTTGTCCTGATACTATCAATTACGCTATTACCTATGAAACGTGACTGTTACATAACCGTTACGAACAAAGAGAGCTTCGCCATCCTGATTCCAGCTTCGCCCGAAGAGGCAATGGGTGAAGCGACATTTCTGTGTGAGTTGGGCCAGCCCGTTCCTGTCCGCGCTGTCACGGGCAATGAATTGAGAATTGCAGGGGTGAAGATGAGAGGGGTGGAGGGGGATCAATTCTTCGCGCTACTGGCACTAAGAGGGGCGCTGGAAGCGAGAGACGAGCTTGCTTTGGCCAAGGCCAAGGAACGCTTGGAAACGGTGTATCGATCGCGGGAAGCTAAGTGGGCGCTGACTCAATCGCCAGAGGATGAAGAATCGCGGAGACACTTTAGTGAGGTGCTAGCGACGGTCACCGGACTGCCCGCGGATGAATCGCTAAAGCACTTTGAGGGGCTGCGTCCTGGCCTTAGAGCGAAAACTAATCCGTTTCGGCTGCTTTCCTACGAGGTCTCTCAAAGAGTGGGTGGAGCAAATATTGCTCTCTGGTTGGTAGATGGCACTTTCAGACCCGCGATCTACTGCCCCGACACGGAGACGGCCCTCTATATTCACACCTTCTTCATTGTGCCGACTGGCGGACTGGGCTGGCGCGTCTGCCCATTCACCCACTGCAAAACGAAGGAATTCTTTCAAAAGAAGCCGAATCAGGAATACTGCATCCCCGCGCACAGGGAAGCTCATCGCGTCGCACGGTTCCGCAATAAAAAAAAGCTGGAGACAGCAAAGGCAAAAACCAACAGGAGGAAATCCAGTGGCACTCAAAAAGCGCGGTAGCACTTGGCACACGCATTTCTTCGTAGACGGTGAGCGGTTCCGAATCTCTCTCGACACAAGCGACTGGCGCGAAGCGCAGCGCAAGGAACGGGTATTGATTGGAGAGGCCAAGGCGGGCAAGCTCGCTGCGACCAAAGACGACTTCTCCCGGCTTCCCTTCTCCGACGCGGCAGAGCGGTTCCTTGCGGATCGTATCCCGCACCTTGCCCCGCGCAGCATTCAAACGGAGCGGGAGCGCGTGAAGCCTATCAACAAGGCCCTTGGCGACGTTGCTGTGTGGCGCATGACTCCCGCGCAGGTTGTGGGCTACATACGCGAACGCAAGACGGCTGGGCGGTCGAATGCGACGATCAACCGCGAACTGGACATCATTCGCGGAGTGCTCAAGCGGGCGAAGCGTTGGCACCACTTCACGGAGGACATTCACCCCCTGCCCGTCCGCCAGAACATCGGGCGGGCGCTCATCTACGAAGAGAAGGTCAAGCTCTTGCACCGGGCCGGGACTCGCCCTGAGTGGCAGACGGTTGCGTGTGCCGCACGGCTCGCCCTCAACACGACAATGCGCGGCTGCGAGATAAAGGAAATGCGCTGGCGCGACGTGGACATGATCGGGCGGTCGCTGACGGTTCGGAAGAGCAAGACGGAGGCCGGGGAGCGCGTTATCCCGCTGAACGCGGATGCCTGGGCGGTGATTCTTGAGCTTTATAGGCGCTCACAGGCTCTCGGAGCAACAGAGCCGAGCCACTTCCTCTTCCCTGCCTGTGAGACGGCGCATTTCGACCCTACACGCGGCATCACAAGCTGGCGGACTGCATGGCGGCGGCTCACGCGGGCGATTCAGTGCGCTGGATGCGGGCTGCTCCAGAATCCCGGCGTGACGTGCGCGGGCTGCAAGGCGAGCATTGCGAATCTCAAGAGTCCGTTTGATGGCTTCCGGTTCCATGACCTTCGCCATCAAGCCATCACGGAGCTTGCCGAGTCCAAGGCGAGCGATAGCACAATCATGTCGATTGCCGGTCACGTCTCGCGCAAGATGCTCGCTCACTACTCGCACGTCCGGCTGGACGCCAAGAGAACCGCGCTGGACGCGCTGACGATGGGAAGAGGAAAACAGGCTGATTCTGAGCGCACATCGAAAGGTTACGACACAAACAACGACACAAATGTGCCGTTGGCGTCGATACCCTTACCGCATGTTATTGAATCTTTGGTGGAGCTGAGCGGGATCGAACCGCTGACCTCCTCGTTGCGAACGAGGCGCTCTCCCAGCTGAGCTACAGCCCCCACACCGACGCGCTACGCCCGCCGCTCCCGTCCCCCGGAATG
>JBEKCX010000509.1:0-3545 GCA_050014655.1 Occallatibacter sp.
CGCCGTGATCGACAGTACGACTGGGCCGGAACTGGTGTTCGTGCTGATATCGTAGCTCGGCCCGGTGGTGATGGTGGCCCCGTCCGTGGAGTGGTAGCTCTGCGGCCCAGGCTTGATCTGGATGCTGTTGCCGCTGAGTGTGTAGCTCCCCAGTTGCGGATTGCTGTTGTAACCTGCGTGGCGCAGTTCCTGAGCGATAAACGATACGGTGAGCCGCTGACCCACGCGCACCTCGCGCGGCGCGGCGTAGATCTGCGCCACGTTGGCAAAGATCGGCCCCGAGGCCAGCCGCTCGTCCACGATGGACTGGTATTTGAAGTAGAAGATGCCAAGCACGCATGTGCCCAGCAGCAGACAGGCGAGGCCACCGATCAGCAACCCGCGCAAGAAGCGGTGCCGGGGATCGGGGTGGGGCCCGTGTGCGTACCCCTTATTGCCGAGTTTGAGTTTGATGGCCACGAAGATAGTTGCAAGTTGTGAGTTGTTAGTTATTAGTTGCGCCAGGGCATTTTCACGATTGCACTAGCGGGAACGTATTGTCATTCTGAGCGTAGCGAAGAATCCCCGTATTTGCCTTACGGAGGGAGCAGGGGGCTTCAGTGGGTGCTGAAAAACCCTGTTTTTGTTAAGGGCACGGCTTCAGCCGTGCCGTAAGATGCTTTATTTGCAATGCGGCTTTAGCCGCTGAGGGAAGATTTATGACGATATATCGACTTTTTCAGCATCCTCTTCAGCCCCCTGAATAAGTCCAATAATTTCAAAGGGCTTTAGAGTCTGCGTGAGAACGCCGCTGGCCCCTTTAGCAGCGGCGGTGTAGGTAAGGGTTTCACCGGCCTGTTCGGTCGGAGGTTTGGTTTCAGGTTGCGCGCAGGACGTGCAGCCGTGTGATGTTGAAGGCCAGCGTGGCCAGGGCGAATTCGTTGTTTACGTTTTGCAATCCACGGGTGCGAAATTGGCGTATTCCACGTTGTTGTTTGAGAACTCCGAAGACCGGCTCGACCACCGCCTTGCGCCGCGCGTAGGCGGCCTGTCCGTCGGGCGATCGTAGCTTGGCGCGCATTCTGCGATGGGCTGGCGCGTGGGCCTTGACGCGGCATCGCGTACCCAGATTCAACTCCGAGGCAAGATTCGAGTCCGGCACATAAGCGTCGATGTTGCGCTGTTCCATCTGTTCGATGTTGTCGATGGAGAAGAAGCCGCTATCGGCCAGAGCTGTACCCGGCGGCGCGCCACAGCGCTGCTCGACCTGGTCGATCATGGGAGCAAGCGAGCCGTTGTCGGTCACATTCTGCGTCACCCGCTGGGCCACGATCAGATGATCGTCCGAGACGGCGATCTCGCCCGTGTAGCCGAGCACGAAGCCGCCGCGCTGGCGCAGAAAACGCGCGTCTTCATCGCTCCGGGAGAGTTTCTTCAAGCCGCTCTTCTTCAGCCGTTGCAGACGGCGCGGCAACTCATCCAATGCCCGGTTCAACTCGCCAATGGCGACTTCCAGCCCGCCTGGCTCCTGGTCGTCGCGGTCGGCCTCCTTCTGCCAGGCCCGCACCTGACGGCGCAGATGCGCCCGCGTATCGCGCAGCGCCTGCTCCGTGTCCACACGGTCCTTACTGGCGTTGGCCGCGATGCGCGTCGAGTCGATCGCCACACGGCCCAGCTTCACCATGCCCTGCTGCTGCGCCCACTCCAGCACCTGCGTAAACGCGTCGTTCAACGCACGCCCGTGGCGGCGCCGGAACGCGCTCAGCGCCCAGTTGTCCGCCCGCTCGCCTGCCGCCAGGTAGCGAAACGCCAAGTCCTCCACCAGACGCCGCTCCACCTGCCGCGCGCTGGTGATGCCCAGTGCGTAGGCGTAGAGCCACACGCCCAGCATCAACTGAGGCGCGTAAAGCTCCCCACCTTCGCTGCTGTAGCTCTGCTCAAATACGCTCATATCCAATCGCTCAATCACTCCACGGACGAAAAAGCACAAGTGCTTCTCGCCCAACTCGTCCCGAACGCTCGGAGGCAGCAAATACGCCTGATCCGGGTTGTAAACCTTAAATCGCGACATGCTTCTCTTGTCGCCCAACTCCGTTGTGAATTACAAGTGCCTCGTGTAGTTCTCACGCAGATACTTTAGCCCCCGGGACAAAGCTCCACACTTGTGTAGACCTTCCCTAGTGATTCAGAAATCCATTGCGTCAGAATCGGCTCCGGCATATTCTCGCCTTAATCACATCGCTTCTTGAGGCGAACTTCCATGTTCCTTCCGGCCCTGTTGTCCAGCTTGCTTTTTGCACAGATTTCAGTGCCTACCCTCCCCGCCAACACCCCCGATCCTAACTATCCAATTCATGTACAGCTCGAGCAGATGGGAGAACCCGTCGGCGCGTTCACGAATTTCTTCGGACGCGGAAACATCTTGGGCGATAAACCGACTGGATTTGATTACGTCTCTGATTGTTTTCGTCAAGCCGAACCAATTCACAGCCTTGACCCAAACGCATACTACCAGGCGCGCTGGAAGAAGCAGGACCTGAGACTGGAGATCCTCCTCCAGGAGATTGGCAACACGCACACTTCGCGGTGTGAATTGCAGGTGACTCTCAGTCGAGCGCCCTACAACCTTACCAGCCAGACCACCGCACCCCCTCCTGCCAACCAGACAGTTAGACCTCCCTCTACCAACCAGACAGTTAGACCTGCTCCTCCCACTCAGACCGCACGACCTGTACTCGTGCCGCCGTCCTCCATGCCACCGCCCTCCGTTGCAGCTACCGTCCCGAACCCCGATTATCCTCTCCATGTTCAGCTTCAGGTGTCGCGCTCGTCCTTCAGCTCCGCCAATGGTTCTTCCATGGAAGGACGCGGCAACATCCTCGGCCCTCCCGACACAGGTCTCGACTTCGTCAGCTCCTGCGAGCAACGCCTGCCCCTGAACCTCTCGATGAATCGCGATCCCAACGAGTTCTATCAGGCGCGCTGGACAGAGCAGGACTCCCGACTCGAAATCCTACTGCAGGAAATTGGCAGCAAGCAGACAACACCGTGCGAACTGAAAGTGACGCTGCGGTCAGCTCCCTACCGGCTATTCAATGCAACTGCCACTGCAGGGGTCGGCTTTAACATACCGGCTCAAGTGCCGCCTTCTATCCCGGCGATAGCTCCAAATCCAGACTACCCGCTCCATGTTCAGATACACGTGACGCACGGATCGTTCGGTACGAACGGGAATCATGCGGAGGGTCGAGGGAACATTCTAGACACCCCTCAGGTGGGCTTCGATTTTTACGACTCTTGTGATCAACGGCTCCCCATGGGGTACCAGCCCGACGTTGTCTATCAAGCCCGCTGGAAGCAGCAAGACAAAACCCTGCAAATTCTTCTACAGGAGGTTGGCAGCAATAGGATCAGTCCCTGCGATCTGGAGTTAACCATCCAACCGCAGCCTTACAATCTATTCCCAGGCCGTCCTGCCCCAGCGATTGCGCCGCAATAGCAATGACCGCAGAAAAATACTGATCTCTATCGCAGTAATTCTTCCAGCGTGGTCGACAGGTCGGTCT
>JBEKCX010000510.1:0-4393 GCA_050014655.1 Occallatibacter sp.
GCTGGATCTTGAAGGACGATGGCCGCCAGTTGCTGCTGCTTCTGCTCCATGGCCGCAAAGGAGATGGTCGCCGGCGCCTGCGAGATACCTTGAATCTCGCCTGTATCCTGTACGGGAAAGAATCCCTTGGGGATGACGATATAGAGAACGACGGTGAGCACCAGGGTCGCGCCAGCTATGAGCAATGTGATGGTCTGGTAACCCAGAACGAACTTGAGCGTGCGCCCATAAAACGCGATGATGCTATCGAAAACACGCTCCGAAGCCTTGAAAAAACGCCCCTGCTGTTCTTCGGGAGTCTTGCGCAGAATGCGCGAGCACATCATGGGCGTGAGCGTCAACGACACGACGGCGGAAAGGATGATGGTGACCGCCAGGGTGACCGCGAATTCGCGAAACAGGCGGCCCACAACATCGCCCATGAAGAGCAGCGGAATAAGCACCGCGATCAGCGAAACGGTAAGAGAGATAATGGTAAAGCCGATCTGCTCCGCGCCCTTCATGGCCGCCTGCATGGGCGAGTCCCCGGCTTCGAGATAGCGCGTGATGTTCTCGATCATCACGATTGCATCATCGACCACGAAACCAGTGGAGATGGTGAGCGCCATAAGCGAAAGATTGTCCAGGCTATAACCCAGCGCATACATGGCGCCGAAGGTGCCCACCAATGAGACCGGCACGGCAATGCTGGGAATGATGGTGGCGTAAATGTTGCGCAGAAAGAGAAAGATAACCATCACCACCAGGGCGACGGTCAGCCCCAACTCAAATTCAACGTCGGATACGGAGGCGTTGATAGCCGTGGTGAGATCGGTGAGCGGAGTAACCTTGATGGATGCCGGGAGGTTTACCTCAAGCTGGGGCAGAATCGCCTTGATAGCCTTGACCACCTTGATGGTGTTGGCGCCGGGCTGCCTCTGAATGTTGACGATGACCGCCGGCGTCTCGTTCATCCACGCTGCCTGTTTGTTGTTCTCGATCCCGTCCACTACATGCGCAACATTGCTTAGCATGATGGGCGCGCCGTTGCGGTAGGCAACCACGACCTTGCGATAGTCGTCGCTGGTCACCAATTGATCGTTGGCGTTGATCTGGTAATCCTGATGAGGCCCGTCGAAGGTGCCTTTGGCGGCATTGACGCTGCTCTGCGTGAGCGCGGTGCGCAGGTCTTCAAGGTTTAGCCCATAGGACGACAGCGCGGTTGGATTGGCCTGAATGCGCACCGCCGGTTTCTGTCCTCCGCTGATGCTCACCAGGCCCACACCGCTCAACTGCGAGAGCTTGGGCGCAAGGCGCGTATCCACCAGATCCTCGACCTGCGAGAGCGGAATGGAGTCGGATGTGATGGCCAGCGTCAGCACGGGAGCATCCGCCGGATTGGTCTTGCTATAGACCGGCGGCGAAGGCAGGCTCGAGGGCAGAAAACTCTGCGCGGCGTTGATCGAGGATTGAACCTCTTCTTCGGCGATGTCGATGTTCAGGCTGAGAGCGAACTGAAGCACAATCACCGACGACCCGCCGGAGCTGGTCGAAGTCATCTGGGTCAGCCCCTGCAGTTGGCCGAACTGCCGCTCCAGCGGAGCGGTCACCGTAGTGGCCATCACATCCGGGCTGGCGCCGGGATAGAAGGTCAGTACCTGGATGGTGGGATAATCGACCTCCGGCAAAGCGGAGACCGGCAATTGGGTATACGCAACGATACCCACCAGCAGGATTGCGGCCATCAGCAGCGAGGTGGCGACCGGGCGCTGAATGAAAGGCCTGGACGGACTCACGGAGCATTGCCCTCAACGGGATTTGCCGGAGCCGCCTGCTGCGACACGGCGACTTTGCTTCCGGCTTGCAACTTGTCGAAGCTGCTCGTCGCCACTACCTCGCCGGGATTGATGCCCGTAACCGCGGTCATGCCGCCGTCGGAAACGCCGGTCGTAATATTGCGCACGCTCGCTACGCCATTCGCAATCACATACAGGAACGCCACTTGTCCATTGTGCTGAACAGCGCCGCTGGGGACCAGCGTAACCCCGTCGAGCGTATTCACCAGCAACCTTGTGTTCACAAACTGGTTCGGATACAAAGCTCCGTTCTTGTTCTCGAAGAGGGCGCGCAGCTTTACTGTTCCCGTCGTGGTGTCGATCTGATTGTCGATGGTCTGCAACTTACCCGATGCTAACTTCGTGGTTTGGGAGCGATCCCACGCCTCGACGGGCAGCGAGCGCATAACTCGCATCCGCGCCCGCACCTGTCCCAGGCTGTCCTCCGGCATGGTGAAGATCACGGTCGTAGGCTGCATCTGGGTGATGACCAGCAGCACGGTTCCTGCGCTTGCCTGCACCACGTTCCCTGGGTCAACCAAACGAAGACCTGCGCGGCCGGAAATAGGCGCGGTAATATGGCAGTAGCCAAGCTGGACCTGGTCGTAATTCACGGCGCCCTGATCGTTCTTCACCGCGCCCTGGTCCTGCAACACAATCTTTTCCTGATCGTCCAGCAGTTGCTTGCTGATCCCGTTTCGCGCCCACGCCTCGCGATAGCGTTCCAAATCCATCTGGGCCTGCGCCAGAACGTTGGTGTCGCGCTCCAGTGTGCCTTGGGCCTGCAGCAGTTGCGCCTGGTAGGGCCGCGGATCGATGTCGATCAGCGCATCCCCTTTTTCCACGAATTGCCCCTCGCTGTAATGCACCGCTGTCAGGACTCCGCTGGCCTGCGCCATGATGTTGGCGGTATAGACCGGAGTTACGGTGCCGATCGCCTCGAGGTAGATGCCAATGTTGCCCTTCGCGGCAGTGGCTACGGTGGCCGTGACGGATGGCTTCACCGCAGCCAGCGCGCGCTTGGCAGCCGCTGCCTTGGCGTTGTTCTTATGAATGACCGCAACAATGATCGCAACCAGAAGCAGCAGAAGAAGCAGGCTCGTCCAGAGAATCCAACGCTTCCAATACCAGGGAACCGGCGGCGACAACTGGTGAGCCGAGCCAGTGTGCCGTCCACCCGATTGGTCTTCGATTTCAGACATGCAGGACTCCGCAGCAAAATTATACTTGACAGGGTTGCGCTCGCAGAATCGTCGATTCCCGGGGCAAGAGTATGCTCTGTTTTGCTCACTTTTGGGGCGCCTGCAGACCTATAACACACGATTCCGGCTTCGGCACGGAGTCCGATCACCGTTCCAGCGGCAGCCGAACCGCACAGCTCTGCCGCCCCTTCAGATCCGGCGAGACCCGCCGTGCGCGGCTTTCAGACTGCCTTCGCTCTTGCGCCGGACGTTCGGAAGAACGCCGATATGAGCAAAACTGCACAGATATGAGCTTGAATCAAGCCTGATAATTGCAAGTGCTTGAGTGTAATTGCCCTCAAGCGCTGGGCAGCCTCCTTCAATGTGACGGGGCTCTCCCTGAGCCTGCCTGGGACAGCGTTGCCGTCACTGGGTTATGAGAAATGCTTCGATCGTTTTGTCTGAAGAGTTCCTCTGCGCTCTTCGGCGCAGTCGCCAAAACTGCCGGGTGTTTTGACTCCTGAGCGGCTGTTTCCAGCGCATTATTCCACCACGCCCAGCGCGCCCGGTAGAAGGGGACCACATGTTGAAGAACCAAGACAAACAGAGCACTTTCGACTCCGCCGCCTTTCTTGCGCATACGGGACTTGGCCGAATGATCGTTGAATTGCAGCCCAAAGAGAGATTCTTCTCCCAGGGAGATCCGGCCAATACCGTCTTCTATCTCCAGAAGGGCAGAGCAAAGCTCACTGTAGTCTCGCATAGCGGCAAAGAGGCCACCATCACACTGCTCTCCGCCGGCGACTTCGTTGGCGAGGAGTCGCTGGCCTCAATTCCAGGATTGCGTCTGGCGACTGCCTCTGCTGTCAATAGCTGCGTGGCGCTCAAGATCGCGAGGGATGAGATGGCCCGCGTGATGCAAGAACAACCCTCTTTCGCCGACTTCTTTCTGAAGTTCATGCTGACCCGCAGCATGAGAACGCAGGCGGATCTTGTCGATCAGCTTTTCAATTCCAGCGAGAAGCGCCTGGCGCGGATTCTCGTGTTGATGGCCGAATTCGGCAAGCAGGGAGAGCGCGACACCTTCATTCCCCCCATTTCACAGGAGACGCTTGCGGAAATGATCGGCACCACGCGGTCCCGTGTCAGCTTTTTCATGAATCGTTTTCGCAGGCTCGGCTATATCAGTTACAACGGCCGCATCCAAGTGAATAAGTCGCTTCTCAATGTGATCCTTCTCGACCAGTTGCCGGAGCACAACGCCGAAAAGCCGCTCCTTCCCATAGCGGGAACTGTTAAGCGTAAACTCTTGAATGTAGCGGCGGATTGAGAAAGCTGATACTTTCAATTTTGGTTTATTTCGGATGAGCGTTTTTTAGGTAATTTGTTTTATAGTTT
>JBEKCX010000511.1:0-2579 GCA_050014655.1 Occallatibacter sp.
ACGGAGAAGATATTACCTGAAAATGGACACACCTTTCATATTGTTGGAATCGGCGCATCAGCCGGGGGGCTGGAAGCGCTTGAACAGTTTTTCAAAAATATGCCGCCCGACAGCGGCATGGCATTTATCGTTATCCAGCATCTTGACCCCACTAGAAAGAGTTCGATGCCGGAAATTCTAGCACGCTTTACCAGGATGCCGGTGTATTTGGCGGCGGAGGGTATGAAGGTCGAAGCCAATTCCATTTATCTTATTCCACCAGACAAATATATGGGAATAGCGAAAGGCTCTTTATACTTGGAAGAAGTGGCAGATGACCGCGGAATGCGGCTACCGGTGGATTTCTTCCTGCGCTCTCTGGCAAAAGACAAAGGGCATGATGCCATAGGCATCGTACTGTCCGGTACAGGTTCTGACGGGACTCTGGGCATCAAGGCGATCAAGGCGGAATCGGGAACCGTTTTTGTCCAAAGCCCCGAGACGGCCAAATATGACGGCATGCCCCGCAGCGCCATTAATATAGGGTTAACTGATTTTATTTTACCGCCAGAAAACATGCCGCAAAAGCTGATCGATTTTGTCAAACATTATTCTGCCAATGGCAATAAAACCGGGAAAAAACCGGCGGAAATTCAAGAGCCCATGCAGCAGATATTTGCCACATTGAGAACACGTACCGGACATGATTTCTCCCATTACAAACAGGGTTCGATCAAGCGGCGGCTGCAGCGGCGGATGAGCGTTCACAGTCTCAGTAATGTGGCTGACTACGCCAACCTCCTTCAAGGAAGTGAGGAAGAGATCAAGGCTCTCCTGAAGGACATACTGATCAGCGTCACCAGTTTTTTCCGTGACCCGGAGGCTTTTGAAGCGTTGAAAATCCAGATAAAAAATATGGTTAACACCAAGTCCCCGGACAACGATCTGCGGATTTGGGTGGCCGGCCGCGCCACCGGTGAGGAAGCATACTCTATTGCCATGGTGGTTATGGAGTGCCTGAACGAGACGGAAAAGAATGTTCCTGTTCAAATGTATGCCACCGACATCGATGTTAATGCACTCAACATCGCCCGGACGGGTATATATCCGGTTAATATCGCTGCAGATATCACTCCCGAGAGATTGAAACGTTTCTTTCTGAAGGAAGACAAGGGATACCGTGTAAAAAAAGAGATACGGGAGATGATCGTCTTTGCGCCTCAGGATTTTATCAAAGATCCACCCTTCTCAAAAATGGACCTCATCTGCTGCCGGAATCTTTTAATTTATCTTGAAACGGAGCCGCAGAAAAAAATAATACCTTTATTGCACTATGCCTTGAAGCCCTTCGGGCTCCTTTTCCTGGGTACGTCGGAGACTATCGGGGATGCCACCGATCTGTTCGATATCGTAGATAAAAAATGGAAAATATACCGGCGGCGAGAAGCGGTTGTTTCTCCGGACAGACTGAGATTCCCGATATCTTTTACCTCTTCATCAAGGGAACCCGCGATGGACCAAATCGCAAATCTGAATGAAAACAGGCTGGCAGAACTCACCGAAAAGATATTCATGGATAATTACGCCCCGACTTTTGTAGTGGTTGACGAGAAATACCGGTTGGTTTATGTCCGGGGCAAAACTGATATTTATCTCGAAATACCTTCGGGGCACACCAGATGGAGTATCCTGGACCTGGCAAAGAAAGGGTTGAGATCGGAACTTGCTTCCGCCTTATACCGTGCTGCCTCCGAGAAAAAAATGGTAGTTCAAGATGGTATACACCTTAAGCTCAACGGTGGGTTCAAGACCATAAATCTCAAGATCGTGCCATTGTCGGAGCATGGACTGCCGTCTGGGCTAATCATGGTGGTTTTTCAAGAAGCCGGGGAAATTACCGAGCAAAATGAGAAGAATGCAGGGGCCTCGGGCGCGAAGCACACGGCCAAAGTCGAAGAAGAGCTGCGGTTAACCAAGGAGACTTTACAGTCGACAATAGAAGAACTGGAAGCGACCAACGAGGAAGTGAAATCTGCCAACGAAGAATTGCTGTCCAATAACGAGGAACTGCAAAGCACTAATGAAGAGCTGGACACCTCCAGAGAGGAATTGCAGTCGTTGAATGAGGAACTCTTAACAGTTAATTCCGAACTCACCTCCAAGACAGAGATGTTGACCAAAGCAAATGACGACCTTAAAAACTACCTTAACCGCACGGATATTGCCATCATTTTCCTTGATGAAGATCTGAAAATCAGGAGCTTTACCCCGGCCGGTACTGAGGTATTTAATATTAGAGAGATCGATGCCGGCCGCCCGCTGGACGAAATTACTTCCCGGTTGAGTTATGGAGGCTTAGCTGATGATACGAGGGATGTGCTGCGGACGTTAGCACCGAAAGAAATTGAGGTCCAACGGAAAGACGGGCATTGGTACAATATGCGGATTCTACCTTATCTCACTGTGCAAAACGTCCTTGCAGGTCTGGTTGTTAGTTTTCTGGATATCAACAAGCAGAAACAGTCTGAAGCTGATGTCATCAAAATAAACCAGGCACTGATAAGACAAGCGCAGGAATTGAAAGCGGCAAACAAAGAGTT
>JBEKCX010000512.1:0-4115 GCA_050014655.1 Occallatibacter sp.
GTGGTTTATTTTGTAAAGTCTCTGGAATCAGTGCGTTGCTTGCTGGCCCGAGTTGCACCTGTTTTACCCCCTACTTTAATTGTACGGGATGGAGCATAACTACTATGCCAAGTATTTTTCTGAGGTAAGTGATTGGTGCGGAGTTGGTTATTGGGATTTTTTGTTGTCGAGGGCCTTGACACGCGGATTTGCTGGGGTTTTTGAGGGTGGAATCCCACCCATCGCGATGAGACAGACTGTGATAGATGGGGCACCCGACCGACCATGACCATACCGCCAAGCCACTCTGAGGTGTACCATGCCTCTGATACTAATATCTATACGGAGCAGCCACATGGCAAGAGTCGCTAAAGACGAGCCAATCGAAGCAATACCAAGCGAGACAGAAGACAGTGAGGTGTCGCTTCCCGGTTATCACATCCTGAGCTATCCTGCTGATTTCACTCTTGAAGTCCTAGTGGGCAAGTGGGGCAAGGGTGAGATAGTCATTCCTCCTCTTCAACGACTATTCCTATGGAGTCAGATTCGAGCTAGCAAGTTGATTGAGTCTTTCCTTATGGGTCTGCCAGTTCCTCCCGTATTTTTTTATCTTCAACGTGGCACAAATAAGCTCCTAGTAGTAGACGGACATCAAAGACTGCGCTCTATTGTCGATTTTTTCTCTGGAAAATTTGGGGACGAGGTGCCCGGGAAAGAGCGACCAGATTTTATACTCACTGGACTGGATGATAAGAGTCCTTACCATGAGATTTCATATGAACGGCTACGACAAGAGAACGAGTCTTCCTTCAATATGCTCAACAACTCAGTTCTCCGTTCATTTGTAGTGCAACAGATTCAACCGGAAGATGATACGAGTATTTTCCAGATATTTGAGAGATTGAACACTGGTGGAGTGGTTTTGCAGGGCCAAGAGATTAGGAACTGCATATACGATGGAACGTTCAATGAAGTGCTTTGCGGACACACAAACGCAACACGTCTCAATAAGGACTCGAATTGGAGAAAGATATTTGGTTCTCCTTCCGAAGACAAGAGACAACGAGACGTAGAGCTAATTCTTAGGTTTTTTGCTCTTCACTATAGTCACAAGACTTATAAGAAGCCAATGAAGGATTTCCTAAATAAATTCATGAAGACTCATAGAAGAGACAGCCCTAATGAGTTGGCTACGTTTTGCAAACTATTCCGCGATACTGCCGCAGCCGTAATAAAAATCTTAGGAGAAAAGCCATTTCATATTCATGTTGGCTTAAACGCTGCGGTCTATGACTCGGTATTTACCGCTTTTGCCGATAATCTCGATAAACTCTCAGCTAACTATTCCACGCGAAGAGGAAGGAGTGAATTGAAAGTACGGTATGAGAAACTGTTGCGGAATAAGAAGTACATATCACATGTAAGTTCGGCCACAACCGATCAAGACGTTGTATCTAAGCGTCTTAGGTTAGCAAAAAGGATACTGTTCGGATCAGTGAGCCCATGACATTCCGAAATCTTGACTTTGTCATTAAACGATGCGAAGAACATTTGGATTCAGCCAACATGCGAGGCACAGAGATCGAGAACTACTTTGTGCAATATTTACTTGTTCGCATCTGGGCGGAATATGAGGCAAGAATTACCGCTCTCTTGAATCGCAGGTGCTCCCGAATTACTGATTCTCATCTAAAGGCGTTTATACGGGATGCCGCCAAAAAAAGTTTCAGAAAGTTCAGTATTAGAGAAATTGGAGACATTCTGGATAGGTTTGGTAGTGATTACAGCAAGGCATTTAATGACTCCGCGATGAAAAGTACGCCGCAGCAGATGGCTCCCCATATTGCATGGGATAACATTTATACAAACAGAAACGCAGTTGCCCACCAAGCCGGAGCACAAATGAGCCTCGGAGATTTAAAGAAGAACTACGCAGCCAGTCTCGCAGTTTTGGATGCGCTTGTAATCGCGCTGGAACTGCGCCCGGCGGAAATGCGTGCATTTAAGTGATACTGCTCTCGCTTGTGCAGGGTACCCTTAATCTCGATTGTGCGAACTTAGTTTTCGGTGCAACTGCCCCCACGCTTGCTAACGCGGGGTGGCTCTCTTAAACTCGGAGGGAGCGTCGAAACCTTATTGTGTTCAGCGTCCTACCTTGCTAAGGGGCCGATGCAAGAACAAAAGATGGAGTTCATGGGGAAAAAGCTTCGGAATGTTGTGGTTTGGCGTAGATCGTCGGGGTCCTTCGACTCCCCTTCGACTTGCTGCGCTCGCTCAGGGTCGCTCAGGATGACAGCTTTTATCAATGGAACTTTAGAGACAGGACACTAGCTTGAACCGTTCCCTGCCCGTCCGATCCCGCAGTCTTCACATCGCCACGCGACGGCTGATGATGGCCATGCGACGGCTGAGGATGGCCACGCGACGCATGCTGCTCGCCCCGCGACGGCTGTGGATTGCACCGCGACGGCTGCCAATCGCCGCTGCTGCGGTTGCGTTGCTGGTTGGCGGAATTGTGGTTGCGCCTACGCTTGTCGCGCAGGGGCCCGGCAGCTCCAGTTCCAGTTCATCCAGTTCGTCGTCCAGTACATCCTCCTCCACACGACGCCGGTGCCACGCATTGCGCAGCCGCAGGCGGCCGGCTCGGCCATCACGCTGGAGACCAGCGAGCCGTTGTTCACGCTGGCCGTGGCGCTGAACGCATGCGGCTACGACGCGGGGCTGGCCGAATCGAACGCCGTGCGGGGCAGGATTCGCGACGAGCTGAACGGCGAGCTGGCCGGCTCCGCGCCGGCGCGCGACGCACGCGACGCGCTGTGCGCCTACATCCGGCGGCACACGCTGAGCGACCCCGGCCGCGACCTGGCGCAGTACGTCTCGCTGGCCCTCTACCTGACGCCCGCGCCGGAGCTGGCGCCTTCGGTCGCTCTCACCGATCTTCCCCTGGACGCCGCGCAGGTGGTTGAGATTCTGCCGCTGCTGCGCGCCTTCGCCGAGGCCGCACAGCTCCACCTGCTGTGGATCGAGCATCGCCCGGAGTACGAGGCGCTGGTGGACCGCATCCACGATCCGCTGACCAAGATGGTGCTGGGCACCAACATCTACCTGCGCCTGCCGGTGAGCAGCTACGACGGACGGCGCTTCCTGGTGCTGCTGGAGCCGATGCTGGCGCCGGCGGAGACCAACGCGCGCTACAACGGAGTTGATTCGGTGGTGGTGGTATCGCCGCGCGCCGACCCGCCGGACGCAGTGCCGATGGAGCTGATCCGGCACACCTACCTGCATTTCCTGGTGGAGCCGCTGGTGTACACGCGCACCAGCTCCATCAACCGCCTGCTTCCGCTGTTGAAGCCGGTGCAGAAGGCGCCGCTGGAGTACACCTACAAGAGCGACATTGTGGCGCTGGTGATCGAGTGCCTGATCAAGGCGGTGGAGGCGCAGACCATGGACACCGGCATTGCCCTGCCGGCGAAGCCCGGGTCGCTGCGGGACCGCGTTGACCAGGAGCGTTACGCCGCGGAGATGGCCAGCTACAACCGAGAGGCCGAGCTGGTGCGGCGACGCAGGGTCGAGCTGGACATGCGCCAGGGCTGGGTGCTGGTGGATTACTTCTACCAGCAACTGGGACGGATGGAGAAGGAAGGCACCAGCCTGAAGGACATCATGGGCCAGATGGTCTACGGCATGGACGTGGACAGCGAGCAGCGCCACGACGAGCAGATCGCCTTTCTGCCGCAGGGCTCCGGCGGCGACGTGATGCGCCGCACGCCGCGCCCGCTGACCGGGCTGGACCTGGCCGAGAGCAAGCTGATGAAGGGCGACCTGGACGGCGCAGGCGAGATCGCCGATGCAGCGCTGAAGGCCAACCCCGCCGACGCCCGGGCCCACTACCTGCAGGGCCGCATCGACCTGATGCAGGGCGACGCGGACGGCGCGCTCGACCACCTGACGCAGGCGGTCAAGCTCTCACACGACCCGCGGACCGTTGCGTGGGCGCACATCTACCTGGGACGCATGTACGACATTGCGCGCGATCCCGACGATCCCGGCTCCATCAAACCGCAGCGCGAGAAGGCGCTGTCCGAGTACCGCGCCGCGCTGGCCAGCCGCGACAGCCAGCCCGACACCAAGGCCGC
>JBEKCX010000513.1:0-4421 GCA_050014655.1 Occallatibacter sp.
GGGCGTCAGGGTCACCGCCAGCGTGCAACTGGCCCCCACGGCCAGTGTGCCGGTGCAGGTCGTCGATGGCGATCCAGCGATGGCATACGCAGTTCCCGGCGCCACGGTGAGCGAACCGATGCTGATGGGGACCGTTCCGGTGTTTTTGAGGGTGACGGTCTTGACGGCGCTGGTCGTATTGATCACCACGTTGCCAAAGTTCAACGAAGCTGGAGTAACCGTGACGGTCCCAACCGCCGCATTGATCGTCAGCGTGCCGTTGACGAAGATGAAGCTGTAGTTAGCCGCGCTGAGAGTGCCAAGCGCCGCGGTGATGGTGTATTGTCCCACGGCGGTCGGCGCGGCCGGAATGGTTGTCAGCGATGGAACTCCGCTCAGCACAGCGCTTGTGTCGCCATTCTGGAAGCCGCTATAGGTTGCCGTGTAGGCTGGAAGCGTCTGGCCGTAGTTGACCGTCAGCGATACCGCCGTCACGGTCAGCACGGCCTGGTTCACCGTAATCGTGTACGAAACTGCTGTTGCCGGCAAATAGTTTGCGTTGCCCGCTTGGCTCGCTGTCACCACAACCGAGCCAGCACCAGTGATCCTCAGTGTGCTCCCGCTTACAGACGCCGGTCCAGTCACGCTGAAAGTGACCGGCAGCCCAGACGTTGCCGTTGCCGACAGCGCGATCGGTGAGACGCCGTATGTAACAGGTGACGCAGGTGGCGTCAAGTCGATTGTTTGAATCGCCCGAGTCCCCGTGCCGCTCAACAGGATGTTCTGTACCGCGTACGCGGGAGAGGTCGCATTGAGTGCGTTGTCGGTAAGTGCCAGTGCGCCGCTGAAAGCGCCCGCTGCTGTTGGCATAAAGCTGACGGACAACAGGCAGGATTGGCCGGCGGCAAGGGTCCCCGTCGTCGCGGAGGCGGCACTCTCCACCGGGCAGGCGTTTGCTGCGCTGCTGTTCAAAGTGAAGTTCGTCGAAATGCTCGGATTTTTCCCGCCACTCGGAATCGGGAAGTTCAGCGCTGTATTGCCGACGTTCTCGACAGTGACCGTCTGCGGGCTGTCGCTGCTCGTCGAACCCGGAGCCGTCGCCGCGAAGCTCAGGCTCGGTGGATCCGCGAAGTCCTCTTTCAACACAACATTCTTGCCTGAATCGGCAATATAGACATTGCCGCTCCCATCCACCGCAACCGCAGAAGGGCTAGCCAGGGCGCTGGCTGGCACCATGCTCTCGGTATAGCTTCCCGCCGAAGGCGTCAACTTCAAAACCCAATTTATGTCGAAGCCACTTTCCACGGCGATATAGACGTTACCGCTACCATCCACCGCCACCCCAGTGGGTTGAGCCGGGCTGCTGCTTGGCAACAGACTCTCGGTGTAGCTGCCCGCCGAAAGCGTCTCCTTCAACACGCGGTTATTCCCCGGATCGACAATGTAGACGTTGCCGCTTCCATCCACCGCGACCGCCGATGGAGCATTCAGGCTGCTGGTTGGCACCGTGTTCTCGGTGTAGCTCCCGGCCGAGAGAGTCTCCATCAACACACGGTTGTTGTACGTATCGGCGACGTAAATGTTGCCGCTTCCATCCACCGCAACCGCCATAGGAGCACTCAGGCTGCTGGTTGGCACGGTGCTCTCTGAGTAGCTGCCAGCGGAAAGTGTCTCTTTCAACACTCTGTCGTTGTAGGAATCGGCGAAGTAGACGTTGCCGCTTCCATCCACGGCGACCCCGGAAGGACTATTCAGGGCGCTGGTTGCCACCGCGCTCTCGGTGTAACTGCCCGCCGAAAGCGTCTCTTTCAGCACCCGGTTGTTGCCGGAATCGACGATATAGAGATTGCCGCTCCCATCCACCGCCACGCCCGAGGGATCGTTCAGGGCGCTGGTTGGCACCGCTCTCTCGGCGCCGGGCAGGAAGTTCACCTGCGGTCCTACGCCTGCGCCCTGCAGGTAACCGGTCGCAATAACGTTCCCGGAGCCATCCGCGAGCGCCACCGCGCCATAACGGGTTCCGGCGAGCGTGGGCGTAAACGTCACATTCACCGTGCAACTGCCGCCGGCGTTGTAACTTGTTCCCGCCGTGCAGGTTCCCGCACCGGCATTGGCAAAATCGAGCCCGGTTGCGCCCTGCGTCAAGACAGAAACGCTTCCTAGCGTAGCCGCTGTGTTGAAGGTGATGGGCACGGCGATCGCGGAGCTGGCGCTCCCAATGTTCACCGTGCCGAAGTTCGTGCCCGTCAGCGGGTTGGCGTACTCAACCGTGAAGCTTTGCGTGACCATGGGAGCTGCGGCATAAAAACCATTTCCCGCCTGGTTTGCTTCAATGGTGCAAGTTCCGGAGGCAACCAGCGTCGCAGTCGAGCCTGAGACCGTGCAGATGGCCGGACTGGTTGAAGTGAAGACGACCGGCAGGCCGGAACTGGCCCTGGCTGTCAGCGTGATCGAAACCGAAGCATTTGCAAACTGGTCCGGGATTGGTCCAAATGCGATCGTCTGGGCTGCCAGATTGACAGTGAAGCTCTCTGTGACAGCGGGGGCCGCCGCATAAACGGCGCTTCCCGCCTGGTCGGCCTGAATGGTGCAGGTTCCGAGAGCAAGCAGCGAAGCGGTCGAAGCAGAGACGGTGCAGATGCCGGGAGTGATCGAAGTGAAGCTGACCGGCAGCCCGGAACTGGCCGTGGCCGTTAACGGAATTCTTGAGTAGAGAGTCTGAGCCGGGATCGCTCCAAAGGTTATGCTCTGCTGCGCGCTGCCTGTCCCAAGGCCGCTTAGCAGGATGCTCTGCGCTGCATACCCCGGAGCGGCTGCATTGAGCGCATTGTCCGTCAATACGAGCGTTCCGCTCAAGGCGCCCGCCACCGAAGGTGCGAAGCCGATGGGCAACAGGCAGGATTGGCCGGCTGCAAGCGTTCCCGCCGTCGTGGAACCGGCGCTCACCAGCGGGCATGAGGATGCCCCGCTGCTGTTTAGAGTGAAGTTCGGCGGAATGCTCGGATTTGTCCCGCTGCCCGGAACCGGGAAGTTCAGCGCGGCATTGCCGGCGTTCTCGACAGTGACCGTTTGCGGGCTGTCGTTGCTTGTCGCACCAGGGGCCGTCAACGCGAAGCTCAGGCTGGGCGGATCCGCGAAGTCCTCTTTCAATACCTGCGCATCGTTCGTTTCGGCGATATAAACGTTACCGCTCCCATCCACCGCGACCCCGGAGGGAGCACGCAGAACACTGGTGGGCAACCTACTCTCGGTGTAGCTACCCGCCGAAAGCGTCTCCTTCAACAGCGAGAAACAGCCGATGGCATAGCCAAAGACATCGAGGTTGCCGCTCCCGTCCACCGCGATTGCGGTGTCGGCGGCGGCGTTGGTTGTTACCGTGCTCTCGGTGTAACTGCCCGCCGAAAGCGTCTCCTTGAACACTTGGCCACCGGAGCTGACGTAGATGTTGCCGCTCCCATCCACCGCGACCCCTATGGGGGGCTGCGCGCTGGTTGGCACTATGCTCTCGGTGTACGTGCCCGCCGTCAGTGTCTCTTTCAACAAACCGCCGGAACCGGGGACATAGACGTTGCCGCTTCCATCCACTGCGACCCCGACTCCATTTGGGTTCGCCAGAGCGTTGGTTGTCACCGTGCTCTCCGTGTAGCTTTCCCCCGAAAGCGTCTCCTTCAGGACGCTACTGGTGGATCCGTAGTAATCCGGGGAACTGACAATGTAGATGTTGCCGCTCCCATCCACCGCGATTGCAACGGGGTTAGCGGCGCTGGTCGGCACTGTGCTCGCGGTGTAACTTCCCGCGGAAAGTGTCTCTTTCACCACACCGCCGTAATGGGCGATGTAGACATTGCCGCTCCCATCCACCGCGACCCCATAGGGCCAAGCGGAATAGTTCACCGTGCTCTCGGTTCCCGGCAAAAAGTTCACCTGCGGTCCTACGCCGGTGCCCTGCAGATAAGCGGTCGCAATCACGTTTCCGGAGCCATCCTCAAGCACCACCGCGCCATAGCGCGTTCCAGACAGGGTAGGCGTGAACGTCACATTCACCTTGCAGCTATCGCTGGCGTTGTAGCTTGTTCCCGCCGCGCAGCTTCCCGCGCCGGCATTGGCAAAGTCAAGCCCGAGTGCCCCCTCCGTCATCACAGAGACGCTGCCCAGCGTGGCCGCTGTGTTGAAGGTGACGGGCACGGGGATCGCGGGACTGGCGCTCCCAACGTTCACCGCCCCAAAGTTCTGGCCTGTCAGCGGACTGGCGGACTCAACCGTGAAGCTTTGCGTGACTGTCGGAGCCGCCGCATAGGGATACTTCGTGTAACCGGAATAACTCGGATAGTCACCCGGCTGGCTGGCCTGAATGGTGCAGGTCCCAACGGCAAGCAGCGAAGCGGTCGATCCCGAGACCGTGCAAATGGCGGGACTGTTTGAGGTGAAGCTGACCGGCAGCC
>JBEKCX010000514.1:0-5232 GCA_050014655.1 Occallatibacter sp.
CCCGCCGTAATACATCCCCATAGCAGACGCTATCTGACGCGCAGGCGTTTTCATCTTGGTAATCCTGGAATCGTCCAGCATCGGATTATCTGAAACGGATATAACAGGTTTAGACGTTAAGACTTCATGACTGTTAGATAGATATGAATGGCTGCTTTGCCGGCAAGAGCCGCTCGTATTCTTTCTCGCCTAGTCATTTCCATAAGCCATCCTCCCAGATCATATTGTC
Source organism: Occallatibacter sp. (assembly GCA_050014655.1). GTDB lineage: Bacteria > Acidobacteriota > Terriglobia > Terriglobales > Acidobacteriaceae > Telmatobacter. The sequence goes on from JBEKCX010000514.1 coordinate 230, forward strand.
TCTAATGTTGATTATAAAAAGAGTTTCTTCACCAACCATTTCCATCCTCCAGTTTTGAGACTACAGATTGATTTGCATGTCTTCATAGCCAGGGATGATGGTGGCGTTTAGTTCACTGGCAACCTGTTTTAGTTCAACTTCAATCTTGTTCTGATCTTGGGGAAACATGTGAACTGTTATTATTTTGGGCAAGTATCCTTTGATATTTTTGAAAGACACCAGTTCTTCTTTAAGCAAACCGGGAGTAAGGTGCTTTGCTTCCTTAGCGGTCTTAATGAATTCGTTCGCTGCGGTTACTTCTATAACAAGTACTTCGGGTGAAATATGCTGCCAGCGATCGGCAAGGCCACTACCGGTATCCCCCGTATAGAAAAGGCTTTTTCCTGCGGGAGATGTAATCTGGTATCCCATCGTCGGTACAGAGTGTTTCACTGGAACCGGCAGAATATGATACCCATCTACGATAAATGGTTTCAGAGGGGCAATGGTTGTGAACCTGAAGGTCGGATTTCCTGCAGGGCGCTGAAGAGAATTGAAATATAAATTTCCTGGATATTTGAACAGATACTCAAGGGCTTCTAAGACAGATTGAAGCGAATATATGTGAAGTTGAGCATTGTTGACGTACAAAGACATTCCCAGCATCGGAATGTCTTTGATATGGTCATAATGATGATGCGTGACCAACAGAGATTTAATTGCAATTTGCTCAGAAAATGTAAGACTTGAAACCAGCCCGCCGGCATCTATTGCAAGAATATCATCAATGAGCAGACTTATTGGTCTCACGTCTTTTGATTCAATGTTATGCGCGCCAAGAAAGCGTATATTCATGATAACCTCTCATAACAACCTATAATCTCGTTCCTCTTTGGTACTTCTTGACAAAATGATACACTAAGCGAATAAAACTGTAAATTCAGAGCAGATTTTTTCGGAACCAGACTTCGAATTGTTAACATACCGCTGATCCAAATAAGTCACAACAAATTAGGATCAGATTTCGCTTATATGCGTTACAACTAAAGCCGGATTAATATATTAGGTGGTAGAATTAAATAACATGAATGAGGTTTATTAAAACCCTGGCTTCCCCCACGAATAGCGCGTAAGAGATTGTGTCCCAATACTAATGGATAATGCAACGCTCGAACTGGGAGAGTTCCAATGACGCTACCTGGTCGCATCTGAGCAGACCCGCGATGGCATGGTCATCGATGCGGCCGGAGAAGCAAGCAGAATATTGAGTAATATTCATGAGCTGAATCTCAAGATCGGCCTTGTTGTGGTTACCCATACACACGCCGATCACATCGGGGCTATTCGACAGGTTCCATCATAAATCGGCACGCCTGTCGCAAAGGTCTCAAAATCCATAAAGTATAGCGGATATTTCAGCATCTTCAAGAAGCTCTTAATTTCGGTAGCGTCGATGTGGGGCTGGCCGTACATCACACATTTTTTCTGGATCTGCTGTTTATCGTTCAGTTTGATATCTTCCGGGATGTTGGAAATATCGAGTATCCCCTTCTCCAATAGATCTTCCCCCAGTTTCTTCCCAGAATAAAGTGTCATTACATTATGTTCTGGCAGATGTTTCCAACACTCACCCTGCAACAGGCAGGAATACGGATCATTGCAGTGCCTGCCGATGTGTATTTCCGGGCATTTATCCGAGTCGATCGCCGTTAACATCTCAGCTATCCGCATATCCAGGCCGTCGGCGAATTCTGCTATCCGATCAGTCACATCTTCGTTGTTTTTATTATTCGATTATAATTACCGAATTTTATTGCAAGAGACGAATATGTCGGTGATAAATCTGTAAGTTCACTTTATCTTTTACATTTCACTGATAGCTTCTTTACCCCATTTAAGCAAAGTTTCTTTTTCATAGGGCTTCAACCAAGTCAGCCCTTTTTTCCCATGATAGTTGTTGTGAGGAAGGGCAACAATTAGTTTTTTTCTTCCCGCAATTTCTCTTTCAGCGATATGTGTTTCGTTTGCATGCATTTTTGTAGCGAGTTTTATGTTTAGTTTGTAATATTCTGAGATTATCTCGGTGGAATAGGCACCTAAAAGCACTATAATCCTTGCTGATGATAGATTAAGCATTGGTTCAAGATATTTATCCATACACACTTTCTTGGCTCTGTTTACACCGAATTGATTGTTCGACTTACAGTGAACAATTTCGCTAAGAGCACTGCTTCTACCAGGTATCACCTTTTTAACGTCAATTCCAAGGATTTCACCTGTGGTTTTCCAAATGTAGGTCCAAAATGGAACATACAAATAATCTTCAGGAGTTAACGGGTATTTCCTGATCTTGTTTCCGTCTTTCGTCCAGTGTTTATTTGGCTCAAAAGCATTTACATGAATATCTATTACTTGTTTATCGGTCCATGAATCCAAAGCAACGTACTCGTTGTCTTTAAGAGCAGGATTGGAGGAAATAAAAATAATAGGAGCTTTTTCTATGTCACCTACCCACGGAACAGGAAGCTGCCGATTAACGGTTGTTTGGCAGCGGAGGATTTCCCGGCAACCCGAATGTATTTGATTTTCATTTTTATATACGTAAAAATTATCACAACGTGCAATTTTTAATAGTAAATCTTGTGCCTGTTGGCTAATTGATATACACATGTTTTTTTATCGCTCCAATAGCAACCTTATTAGCGTTTGATTGATAAAGCTAACTGTAAATTATTTATTCATGCTAACATAATTTATTTTAATAAACAATAACTCGCGTAACTTAAAATATCATTTGGGTTTAAAGATACCGCCATCTCGAAATCTTTTAAAGCTTTTGGCTTACACTGTAATTCATCAAATATTTCTCCTCGCAAGGCATATCCTTCAGCGTATTTAGAGTCAAATTTAATAGCAACGCTTGAGTCTGCCAAAGCTTCAGCGTATTTTGCTTGGTCAAAATATACCATGGCTCTATTTAAAAAGAACAGCGGTTCCATTGGGTTGAATGTTATTGCCAAATTGTAATTGTGAATCGCCTCGTCTAGTCTTTCTTGAAGATGATAGACCACCCCTCTGTTGTTGTAAGCACTACCACATTCATCGTCTATATTTATTGCCATATTAAAGTCCGATATTGCATTTTCGAGATCACCTATCTCGCCAAATGCAATCCCCCGCTTGCAATAATACATTGCATTTTCTGAATCTAAATCAATAGCCTTAGTTAACTCTTCAATAGCTTCATTAAAGAATTCTTTTTTGTTATAAATACCTCCGCGCTTGTAATAATATTGAGCTTTTTCTTTTGCTTGTTCAATAAAATTATGCCCATTATCTTTTCTGTCGTTGTCCAACAATTTTCCTCCTGTATATCCCAAATTTTACATGAGGTTTTTATAATACACCATGAAACATGAAAAAGTATAATGTTTTTTGATATTATTTTTGGTGGGATGAAAATATTTCAAATCAATGTCTCTTGTCTATTACATGAAACTGAAAGCAGTGGCGTTATCATTCACTACCTGATTGCCATTATTTTTGCAAATGATAAGCATCTGTACATAACACCTGAACTCAAAACCAGGGAGTAAACCGAATTTGGGCTTGGAATTAAAAAAAAGTCATGGTTCGAGGATTAGAGAACTCCTCAAAACATGGGGACCAGCTTGGCTAGTGATGATTGCGGATGTGGATGCGGCTAGCGCTATAACGGCTGCTGAAAGTGGGGCTAAATATGGCACCAAACTCGTTTGGTTCTTATTATTACTTATAATTCCCCTATTTGTTATCCAGGAAGTGGCCGGCCGAATCGGTGTGGTCACCCACAAGGGGTTAGGTGAACTGATCAGGGAGAATTACAGCAAGCGGATCGCAGTGCTGGCGGCCATTCCAATGGCCTTAGTGGATATAATCAGCTATATAGTAGAATACACGGGTATAGCCATTGGTTTCGAAATATTTGGAATCTCTCCAAGGATCTCTATTCCTTTAGTGTTCATCGCCCAGCTCATTCTGGTGTACAAAAGGAAATATGCCGACGTCGAGAAACCCTTAATGGTTATCTCAATCTTATTCTGTGTCGCTTGGGTTGCGTCTGCATTTTTGACGGCGCGAAGGGGCATACAGATCACACCCTTTTATTTCTCCACATCCGCAGGCTTCTTTTTCTTGTTGGCGGCTAATGTTGGTGCAGTGATTATGCCTTTCATGTTGTTCTATCAAGCATCCGCAACAGCCGAGAAATCTATAACAGTAAAAAGTCTGTGGGCGGTGAGATTGGAAACGGGTATAGGTGCAATAGTTTCAGAACTGATAATGATTGCGATATTAATTGCTGCGATTGGGGTAAAAACAGGTTCCATGAATTTCGCCGTTCCCAGAGTTCTATCGCAGGGTCTCGCTTCTGTCGCGGGAAGTTTTGCTCCTTACATCTTCGGCATTGGCCTTATAGCGGCCTCATTCATTGCGCTAATAGTTATTTCCCTTGGGAGTTCCTGGGGCGTCGTCGAAGCTCTTGGTTGGGGCCGAAAAAACACCTTCAAAGTTTACCTACTTGAATCCATTCCTGCTGTAGTAATTCCCTTATTGCCGTTCAATCTGATCAACTTGGTGCTCAGTTTAATGGTGTTACAAATCGCAGTACTGATAGGACCGGCCGTAATATTAGGACTGATATCCTCAAACAAGAAATTGATGGGAGATCATTCACTTGGAAGATTCAACAAGCTCATTTATTGGATTTTCTTAACTCTGATAGTCGGCACCGGGATTGCAAGCGTGGTTTTTTTGATCAATAATCGCTAAATACAATTTTACGGGCGCGTTTTTCGTCAGAATCTTAACAAATGACGCAGGAACAACCAAGAGTAGGTTGATGGCCGCTACGATGCTTAATCGTTAGGGCCTGATTAGCGCGAGACCAGACTCCGGGTCAATCCGCTTCTGCAGATGTACCGGACTCTCCGTCAGCACAACCTCGCACGTTGGGCGTATATAGGCCTCAAGTAGGTGGCCGCCGT
>JBEKCX010000515.1:0-2816 GCA_050014655.1 Occallatibacter sp.
ATACGGTACCCCGTTCGAAATTGTAAACTCTTATGAAACCTAAACTCAATGCTACACTTTTAGGAACACTGCAATTTTGGCGGAAGTCTATAATTAACTTTGCTGAATATTTACTCGACAATTATGAATTCGAAACTGGCATCAGTTTATTTGCTTGCACCGATACGGTACATGCTGGCCCCACAGGTAAGACATACGCCCTTAGTTGCCAATTTCCCGTTTTTCATTGTGATAACCTTGCCATTTTTAATTTCTCGCTGGGCACGACACCTTACACAATAACCTTCCACTTTTTTCTCCCGACTTGTGATTGTTTTTGATGTATTTAAAACACGGTGAACGTTTAGTATCGCCGGACGTATCACTAGAAATAAGATAATCTTCTATTTTCATTTTAGTTCGCTTTTAGCCTATGTCAAGAGTAAATATTAGACATCACAGACTAGCACAGCCTCGTTTCAGTTCTATGTTAATTACAGAAGACTTGATTTTAAGTATAATAATGGAAAATTCAACCGAGGAGCAGAAATGAATATCGGGACCTTCAGAAATGCCGTGCTGGGAGAATCATTTGAACAAAATTGTACATAATTTGTTGAGATTTAGTGAGGATTATTTAAACAAATTCTTGAGTATTTGCTGTGAAATCTCTGGACATTCCGTGCTGGGAGAATCATTTGAACAAAATTGTACATAATTTGTTGAGATTTGTTGAAAAACGTTTGTATAAATTCATGAATATTTGTTGAGAAATCTCGGGAAATGCCGTGCCGAGTAACTCATTTGAACAAATTCTTGAATTTTCGACTTACCCAATTAGGTTTTCATTATGAAGCGCTTTAGGTTGTTTGTTATTTGCATCTTGTAATCCTAAAGAAAAACAACTTGAAACAACAGCAGAAAATGAAAGAAACAAATGAATTAATAAGACCGTGCGGATCAGAAACTACCTGCTATTTTGTGAAACCTAACGATAATTAATCCTGCCATAACTTTTCGAAATGATGGCTGTATCCTTTTTTAATTCATTTTCGTGTTTAACCATATAATCTATGATCACTTTACCGTATCTTTACCTGGAATCGTTATAATAATATTGTGAAGTTATTAGTAGTTGAAGATGAAAAAGATCTCGCCGACGCAATTGCCAGAGGGCTAACGCGGCAAACCTATTCCGTAGACATTTCGTATGATGGTGCCAAGGCCCTGGAATTGGCCGAAATAAACACCTACGATTTAATAATCTTGGACCTTAATCTGCCAGAAATAGACGGATTAGAAGTCTGCCGGCGAATCAGAGCTAACGATCCCAAGATAGGCATACTAATGTTGACCGCCAGGGCCGGTCAAGCCGACCGGGTCCTAGGGTTGGATATTGGGGCGGACGACTATTTAATCTGTCATTATTTGAGGTTAATCAAGCTGCCGAAATCATTAAACAGGCAGTTGATCCGGATGCCAACATCATCTTTGGTGTCGTGCGCGACAGCCGCATGGATAAAGATATTAAGATAACCCTGATTGCCACCGGTTTCGAGATTTCACCTTTGACCTGCAACAAAGTCAATGAAGCCGAAATGAATGGTTACATTAAAGCACTAAAGAGCGAAGGGGAAGAACAGATGGATGTGCCGGCTTTCTTGCGTCAGGCACAATTTACCCATCATGCCGTAACCCCAGCCCCCGCTCCGCAGAAACAGGCACAAAAAGCGCCATCATTCAATTCATGGAATAAGTAGCATCACTTTTAGACAAATTTAAATAACATTCAGGAGATATAAATGGAAGCATGTTGTGTAAAAGAGGTCCCTATTATTGAAGCTGCGAATATCCTTGGCGTGTCAGTTGATACCATTCGCAGACGTATTAGCAAAGGGGAATTAAAAGCGCGTAAGGTCCCTTCTCCCCATGGAGAAATATATATGGTGGAAATACCGGATAATAATGTCGTTGCAGCGTCAGATTCTGAAGAAAAAAAAGAAGAGACCACTTCAGATGCCCAGACAATTGAAGCAATGAAGAAAACGATATCGATTCTCCAGACCGAATTGGATGCCCGCCGGCGGGAAGTCCAGGAACTTCATGTTTTACTGCAGCAAGCTCAAAAACAGTCGCCCGCATACAAAACGGAAGGCACTGCCGATAAAAAGTCTGTTAAGGTATCTTGGTGGCGCCGATTAAACCCATGGAATCACAATAACATGGCGGACAAAGATACAAAGGCATTGATGATAAAACCGGAAAATTGAGATTCAATTTAATCTTGGTCATTTAGGTCGCAGAATAGAGAATAAGGGGATCAATAACCATTCATCCAGAATAAGCAGTCTGATTTTTTTAATCAGTTGTTTATAAATACCTTCGCCACGAGCGACTGCCAGATCATTCAAGAGTTCAGGTAAGCTAATATATTTCACCGTCAGGAAGTTCCGGCAAGCGGCTATCCCAAAGGCACAGTCCAGAGAGCACCTCCGGCCTCATCTGCACCCAAGGATTAACTCTCTCATCAACAATGGTTATTGAACTTTTTGGGAGCTTCCAAAAAGTCATTTATTAACTTGTTTATTGTACAGTAGCCCCAGATTTTGCTTGCTCGAATATGGGTTTACTGCTGCTATTCTGTGTGTAGTTTCCACGCTGTATGTGTCAATGCCGTGTTAAAATAAAATAATATCTGCCTCATAATTGTATCTACGGAAATATATAATGCGTACATACAACCAATCCGAAACCGATTTAGCTTTTCAATGGGTGGATAAATACTTCAAGATCGTTGAATTGATACTTGAAATGTCCGGCGATGATGAAAATGACAT
>JBEKCX010000516.1:0-3008 GCA_050014655.1 Occallatibacter sp.
TCATCGGCTTCCAAGCATGTGCGTAATGACAAACAAACTGCGCTCAAAGCGATGCAGCAGGATTTGCGGGATTTGTGGAAAACTGCACCTGCTGATGACCCTGTGTTGACTCAATATCAGGACGCCGTTAATGCCCTGACCACGTCACTGAAGGGCCGCCGTGAAAAGTCTTTTCCTGACATTATCGGAGAAAAATGAGTGATAAATAACCCTATACAACCAGAGAGCCAGCTATGACCATTAGCGTAATCCCACGGAACTATGAAAACCTCTACGGTTTGCTGCTCAAGAAAGAGCAAAAACTGAGACCCAAAGGGGCATTTTATCGCGTTCCCGGCAGGTTCAACGGATTCACCAAGTGGCATCATAAGAAATACAACGGCTGGGTCTGGCTTCGCAAAGCCATGAGCGGGGTCGTGGTGGTCGAGATTGAAACGCGCGACGAACCGAACGACTGGCAAATCCTCTCGGCATTCATTGGCTTTCTCGGCCCATATTTCAGGAGCGAAATTAGCAGCATCAGCATTAACTATCCCCAAAAATGAGCATCAGAAAAAATCAAATATTTGTGAACTGCGACAGCAAGTGCCGCCTCCGCCACGACATCGAAAACCAAGAAATCCAAAACAAACGGAAAAACTAACCAAAGTTAATTATGCCTGCTCAAAACTACGAAGCTTTCAAACAGGAATGGTTGTCCGAAGTCACCGCGAACAACCCAAGCCCGACTGAGAAAGGTAACCGCTTTGCCTCCAAGCTCATAAACCAATGGCTCGACCTCAATGACGAAGCCGCAGAGGTGATTTTGTGCGACGGGGCCGGCGATGGTGGGATTGATTTAGCCTGCCTGATTCGCGGCGAAGATGCTGGGGAAGGCCAATTACCAGAGGGGAATACCTGGTATGTCGTGCAAAGCAAGTATGGAACAGCGTTTCAAGGTGAGGATACGCTGCTCAAGGAAGGCCGCAAAGTAATCGAGACATTATCCGGGCACCGGAATAATCTTTCATCGTTGTCCGAGGGTTTACGGGAGCGATTGCTTAACTTTCGGACGGGCGCATCGGAACGTGACCGGCTTGTTTTGGTTTTTGCGACCGTCGATCCGCTCACAGAGTCGGAGCGCCGCGCGTTGGAATTTGTTTTGGCGATGGGGCGCTCCAGCCTTGGAAGTATTTTCAGCGTGGAGGCGGTGTCCGTAACCACCATTTTTGACCAACTGTCGGAATTGCCGGTAGGCGTTGAAGTCGGCCCCGTGCCACTGCGAGCCTCCGTGTCGGATTCCGGAGATGGTCTTTGGGTTGGCACTGTTCGGTTGGAGGATCTTTACAAGTTCCTCTGTGCATATCGCAGGGAGACCGGAGAGCTTGACCGAATATACGAGAAGAATGTCCGGCGCTACCTTGGGGGCCGGCGTCGAGTCAATGCCGCGATCAGGGTGACCCTGGAAGAAAAGCCGGAGCGGTTTGGTTTGTTCAACAACGGCATCACTATCGTTTCAGACAAAGTCGAACCCAATGATGGCGCTCTCGGGTTGACCACTCCCTACATTGTCAACGGTTGCCAGACAACTCGGACAATTTGGGATGTCCTTTCCCGCAAGCTTGATGCAGGAGGAACCGGCCAGGACGTGGGGTTGGAGGCTTGGAAGTTGCGGCTATCGCGTGGAGTGGTGGTTGTGAAAATCGTCAAGGTGGGCGCGGCTGATGCGTTGCTCCTCAACGAGATTACTCGTTACACCAACAGCCAGAACGCGGTCAGTGAAAAGGACTTTGTCGCCCTCAACAACGACTTCCAGTTGTGGGCGGCCCAGATGGCTGAAAAATACAACATTTACCTCGAAATTCAGCGAGGCGGATGGGATTCACAAAAGGCTTTCCAGAAGCAAAACCCGGAAACTCGCCAATTCAAAGAGACCGCCAATGCATTTGCACTGCTCAAGGTATATGGCGCAGGATGGATGGGGTTACCCGGCCTGGCTTTTGGGAAAAACCCCCCTTTCCTGCCAGGGGGCGACGTCTTCCACGAAATCCTCAATCGGGTGGATGGCAGTGAGCGCCCGTTCTCCGTCTCGGACGTTTATGCGGCGTACCGCCTGCACGCGTTAGCCGATGAATTAGGTTTCGGCCGAGGCGCTGAAAAGCCAGCAAGGGGAACCAGTCGCTTCCTGTTTTATTACGTCTTCGTGGAGTTGTTGAAGCAGATGATGGCGTATGTCCCATTGCCAGCGCTTCAACAAAATGTCAGCGACAGCGTTTTGTCCCTGCTTGCCCCCAAAACCCAGCCCGATGGTCGCGAGCTGGCAGAGACTGCGGCTGACTTGATCGATGAATATCTTACCCAAGGCGTCGGCGATAACTCCGTGGAGAAGGAATCGACGTTCTCAGGCAACCTCAACGGATTTCTGAAATCAGAAAAAATTGGCCAAATTGGCTTCACCCCCAAACTTCGTCAACTCATTGGGGATTATGGTCGCCTGCTGCACCGACCCTCACGATCAGGAGAACCAGCGCCGAAGGATCGGATTATTGCCAAATTGAAAGCGCCGGCGAATTCCAAAAGTTGCGAAGAGTAATCCTTCCGGGAGGACGACGTGGCAACGTGCAACAAATGCGGAGAGGAAATAGAGTTTCGATACATTGACGGGCGTTGCAAACCGATTCACCAGGGCGGCGGTTGGCACTGCTCGGGGTCCGACTCGGATACGACTTCGTCGCAAGTTAGGTCCAGCGGCGTTCGCGACTGGACACTGCGTAACGAGAGCCTTTGCCGCTCCACGACCTGTCCTGAGTGCGGCCAGGACGTGTTTTTCATCCAACACAACGGCGGTTCGGTATGGGTGGACGAGTCCCTTCATGAGAAAGGGGGAAGCCGACGGCATTTGCGGGTTTCCAATCCAAAAGGTGACGGCCGTCACCTCTGTCGCATGTTGTTTATCAGCAGCGACTTGCGAATAAGATTTGCATTTTTGCGGCCGTTTCGCATACTGCTGCAACCATGAAAAAAGGCGA
>JBEKCX010000517.1:0-2918 GCA_050014655.1 Occallatibacter sp.
ACCGGGCCAACGTAGTAGAGGAAGCGGCCGCGCAGGTCGACGGGGAGGGTTTCGCCGCGGTTGAGCATGTCGGTGAGGCGCTTGTGCGCGGCGTCGCGGCCGGTGAGCAGCGAGCCGGTGAGCAGAAGGACTTCGCCGGGACGCCAGGTCTGGATGTCGTCGCGGGTGACGGTGGCGAGATTGACGCGGCGGGCGTTGGTGGGGGCGTAGGTGAGCTTGGGCCAGGCGTCGAGCGAGGGGGGCGCGACGGCGACTGGGCCGGAGCCGTCGAGCCGGATGTGCAGGTGGCGCGTGGCGGCGCAGTTGGGGATGATGGCGATGGGGAGATTGGCCGCGTGGGTGGGGCAGTCGAGGACCTTGACGTCGAGGACGGTGGTGAGGCCGCCGAGGCCCTGCGCGCCGATGCCGAGCTGGTTGATGCGGTTATATAGCTCGATGCGGAGCGTCTCGGTGTTGGTGAGCTTCGCGCCGGTGGCCGCGCGCTGGAGGAGTTCGTGCATATTGATGGGGGCCATGAGCGACTCTTTGGCGAGTACCATGGATTTTTCGGCGGTGCCTCCGATGCCGATGCCGAGCATTCCCGGCGGGCACCAGCCGGCCCCCAGGGAGGGGACGGTCTTGACGACCCAGTCGGCGACGGAGTCGGTGGGGTTGAGCATGGCGAAGCGGGCCTTCGCCTCGGAGCCGCCGCCCTTGCTGGCGACGGTGATGTCGAGGGCAGCGCCGGGGACCAGCTCGACGACGACCATGGCGGGCGTGTTGTCGCCGGTGTTGCGGCGGGTGAAGGCCGGGTCGGCGAGGATGCTGGGGCGGAGGAGATTGTCGGGGTTGAGCCACGCCTCGCGGGTTCCCTGGTCGATCATCTGCTGGAGGGACATCATGCCGTGCGCGGCCGACGGCTCCCACTGGACGTTCATTCCCACTTTTACAAAGGCGGTGACGATGCCGGTGTCCTGGCAGATGGGACGATGGCCCTCGGCGCACATGCGGGAGTTGATGAGGATCTGCGCGATGGCGTCCTTGGCGGCGTGGGACTGCTCGTGCTCGTAGGCGCGGGCGAGGTTGGCGATGTAGTCGACGGGGTGGTAGAAGCTGATGTATTGCAGCGCGTCGGCTACGGAGCGGATTACGTCGTCCTGGCGGATGATGGTCATGGCAGGCCCCCCGCATCATTCTAGAGCGGATTCGCTGGAGATGTATTGCGGGTCCAAAAGACCAATACGGAGATTCTGGCTTCGCCAGAATGACGGCGTGAGAGGGCCTGCGCTCAGGATGACGGAGTGGTGGGTAGTTTGAGGAGAGCTTACGGACGGGCTGAAGCCCGTCCCCTTCAAAACCAGTGGCTACTTCTGGCGGCCGAAGCGGTAGACCAGGCCCATCTCGAAGCCGGCGTTGTTCTGGTACGAGCCGCCAAAGGTGGTGGCGGTGTAGCTGGGCGTGATGCGGAAGGCGAGGTTGGGGTACATGTTGAGGTCGAGGCTGCCGCCGATGGAGAAGGCCGGGCGGGCGCTGGTGGAGGGCCAGAGGCCGAGGTTGGCCGCGGAGATGCCCTTGGAGTCGCCGTCGAACTTGCCGATGGCCGTGCCGCCGAGAGCGAAGACGCTGAGGGCGGTCTTCTGGCGCAGGCGGAAGCGGTAGGTGGGGCCGGCGAGGAAGGGATACTCGGAGATCTGCGGGCGGCCGACGAGGGTGGCGTACTGATTGAGGTTGTTAATCTTGGCGTTGCCGTAGGCGCCGCGCAGCTCGCCGGTGAGGCCGAGGTTGCGGTTGAAGTAGTAGGTGGTGTTGAGCCAGAAGGCGATCTCGCTGTTCTTCTGGGTGAACTGGCCGGAGCGGAAGCGGAGATAGCCACCGCCGCCGCCGACCTCCCAGCGATGGGTGTAGGTTTCGGCGATCTGGCGGGCGATGCGCGCCTTGCGATTGACGTTGGTCTCGTGGCCGATGCGGCGCGTGGACTGCGCGAGGGCGGAGGAGGAGATGAATGCGGCGACCAACAAGAGTGCCGGCAAAAGCTGTATTCTACGAACGAAACGGGACGGCGAACGAAAGATCAACGAGAGCTCCTGCGGTCGCCTCCATTTTTTGAACTCGTTGGAGGCGAGGTTGGCGCGGCGGATTGTCCGCCGGCAGCCATTCCTTATTAGAACATCCAACGCGTCTTCATGGCGCGGCGGGGACGAGAAGGCGAGGATTCCATGGCAAAGGGCAGAGCTTCGGGCGGTGGGGCCGGCAAGGTATTTCTGGGGTTTCTGCTTGGGTTGGCGGTGGTGGCGGGCGGCGCGGCGGCCTATCTGCGATGGGGCGCGCTGCCGGTGGCGACCGCGGACAAGCCGTTTCCGCTGGAGAAGGAGATCGTGCGCGTGCCGCTGAAGGCGCGGATCGCAAGCCAGATGCAGCCCGCGCCGTTCGGCACGGACGAGGATGTCTTCGAGGGCGGAGCACATGTGTACCATGCGCAGTGCGCGGGCTGCCACGGCACGCCGGGACACGATGTGGCGTTTGCGAAGAGCATGTATCCGGCGGCGCCGCAACTGTGGAAGAAACACGCGCGTAACAATGTGGTGGGCGTGAGCGACGACGAGCCGGGCGAGACCTACTGGAAGGTGGCCAATGGGATTCGGCTGACCGGGATGCCCGCGTACAACCATGTGCTGACAGATACGCAGATGTGGCAGGTGACGCTGCTGCTGAAGAACGCGGACCAGCAGTTGCCCGATCCGGTGATGAAGATTCTGACTACGCCGTAGGACGGGGAGCAGGCGCTAGACCCAGTTTTTTTCGTCGAAGAACTTGAAGCCCGCGTGGGTGAGGCGCTCGAGTTCGGCGATCAAGTCGGCATCCGGGATGGTCTTGAAGTTGAAGCAGGCCTTGCCCTGCATGCGCTTTTTGAGCGCGGGAGAGATGGTGCCGCTGAGCGA
>JBEKCX010000518.1:0-4007 GCA_050014655.1 Occallatibacter sp.
ATGGGGGGGGTACTAACTGATTAACAATTCATGCCGGGTGCCGGGTGCCCCAGGTCTCGATTCTGAGACCTGGAATTGAGGACGCAATTGCCCTGAGCGGCCGCTCGTCGCCGCGCGCGCTCCGCTCTTGGTAAGCTTGCCTCTGAGTCAATCCATGCCCATCCAGTCCATCAATCCCGCCACCGGAGTTCTGCTGCGCAGCTTTACACCCCTCACCGGCGAGGCCCTGCTGGAAAAAATCGCTCTCGCCGAGTCCGCGTTCGCCCGCACCGCGGAAGTCCCGCTGGCCCACCGCGCGCTCTGCATGAACAAGCTGGCCCGCCTGCTGGAGAGCGAGACCGCCGACCTGGCCGCGCTCATCACCTCCGAGATGGGCAAGCCCATCGCGCAGGCCAACGCCGAGATCGCCAAGTGCGCCGCCGCCTGTCGCTACTACGCCGAACACGCCGCGCGCATCCTTGCGCCGGAGCCGGTCGACGCACCGCCCCTCGACGCCGCCGTCCGCTGGGACCCGCTCGGCGTCATCCTCGCCGTCATGCCCTGGAACTTCCCCTTCTGGCAGGTCTTCCGCTTTCTCGCGCCCGCTCTCATGGCCGGCAACGTCGGCCTGCTCAAGCACGCCTCCAACGTCCCCCAGTGCGCGCTCGCCATCGAGGCCCTGGTCCGCCGCGCCGGCTTTCCCCGCGGCAGCTTCCAGACGCTGCTCATCGAAGCCGGCCAGGTGGAGATGGTGCTCGCCGACGAGCGTGTCGCCGCCGTCACCGTCACTGGCAGCGAGTCCGCCGGCCGCGCCATCGCAGCCCAGGCCGGATGGCTCATCAAGAAGTCCGTCCTCGAGCTGGGCGGCAGCGACCCCTTCATCGTCATGCCCTCGGCCTCGCTCGACACCGCCATCGCCACCGCCGTCGCCGCCCGCACGGTCAACAGCGGCCAGTCTTGCATCGCCGCCAAGCGCTTCCTCATCGCCGACTCAATCTACCGCGAATTTGAATCTCGCTTCGTCGCCGCCATGGACGCCCTCAAGGTCGGCGACCCCACGCGCGAAGAAACCCAGATCGGCCCGCTCGCCACCGCCGCGCAGCTCGAAGAACTCGAAGCGCAGGTCGCAGCGGCAATCCACGCCGGCGCGCGCCTTCTCACCGGCGGAGAGCGCATGATCGGCACGGGAAACTACTACGCGCCAACCGTGCTCGCCGGCCTTCCCCGCACCGCTCCGGTCTACCGCGAAGAGGTCTTCGGCCCCGTCGCAATGCTCTTCCGCTTCACCGATATCGACGAGGCCATCGCCATCGCCAACGACACCCCATTCGGCCTCGCCGCCTCCGTCTGGACCGCCAGCCGCGACGAACAGCGCCGCTTCACCTCCGCGCTCCAATGCGGCGCCGTCTTCTTCAACGCGCAGGTGGCCAGCGATCCCCGCCTGCCCTTCGGAGGCGTCAAGCGCTCCGGCTACGGCCGCGAACTCTCCGCCGCCGGAATGCGCGAGTTCCTCAACGCCAAGACCGTCGTCACCGCCGATCCGGGACCCACCCCATGAACTTACTTCAGCTCAATCCCCGCGAAGAAGTAGCCGATCTCGAACGCCGCCGTCTCCTCCCCGTCCGAGCCGTGGATCGCGTTCTCCCCGATCGACTCCGCATACTTCTTGCGGATCGTGCCCTCCTCGGCCTTCGCTGGATCGGTCGCACCCATCAGCTTGCGCAGGTCGGCGATCGCGTTCTCCTTCTCCAGCACCATGGGAAAGATCGGCCCCGAGCTCATGAACTCGGTCAGCCCCGCGAAGAACGGTTTCCCCGCATGAACCGCATAAAAACCCTCCGCCTGAGCCTTCGAGATCGACGCACGCTTGATGGCCACAATCTTGAATCTCGCCTCTTCAATCTGCGCCAGAATCGCCGCCGTATACCCCTTGCGCACCGCGTCCGGCTTGATGATGCTGAATGTTCTCTCTGACAAAATCCTTCTCCTGTGCGCGAAAATGCGCTCTCTCCAGTGTAAAGCCTGCTCACCCACCGTCTACAGTAGAGCAATGCGAAAGACAGCCTGGATCTGGTTTGTCGGATGTGCGGCCTGGACCATGGATGGGATAGTGCAGCTTCACGTCCATGCGCTCCTCCACGCACGACTCGCCTTCACGGTAGCCATGCTCTTCCTCGCCGCCGGCCTCTTCTACCGCGGCCAGAAGACATAAACCGATGATTGCAGTCGGGTGCGTGGGATAATCGGTGCATGCCAATCGAGGCCGGCCATATTCTCTCTGCCCTCGACCGTTGCTGCGACAGTTTCACGTTCCCGATGATGGACAATGGATACGTGTACCTGGCAGCGACGCGTCTTTCCCTCTATCGAACAGCGGCGGATTGGGCAATGGTGATCGAGGTGTTCGGCTTTTCACCTCGCTCGGGACTGCCGGACATTAACATCCACACTTTCGCGAGCACTCTCTACAATCGCGATGTCCCAGAAATGTATGTGAATGGGGAGGCCTACGACCGTTACCTCGCGAGCTGTCCGAACAATGAAACTCGCTTCGTCTTTCCGATAGATGTGGGTAAATGGCAGGACGATCAGAACGCCGAGGTCGTTGCCGAGGGTGCAAGGGAGTTCGTCCTGCGTGGCCAGAGGCAGCCAATTCCGTCTCTTGACGGATACACGGAACGAGGTATCACGCTAGAAAATCCGCCGCGCGTTCAGGTCTTCGAGCTTTGCCGTTATGTAGCGGATGTCGCAAGAGAGTCCGTGCTCGCTACTCCACAAGAGCGGCGCATCAGTGTGATGCCAGATATGACACAAATCCTGCAACTGGAGGAGTGGCACCATCCTAATGTTGTGGACGACGATGACCGGCCAAGCGGATCAGAGACCTTCCAGCAACTCGCCCGGGTCCTTGCCACCGGGAACCTAGCTTTGTATAAGCCGTCGCTACCTCCCAACACTCATTGGCGAAACTGGCCTGACGGCGGACTGCTGTAGTAACGCAAAGCAAAAAGCGTGGCGCACCCCTCGGCGCGCCACGCGCTGCATCCGTCGAACGCGAACCTAGCTCTTGCCCAGGACCTTCGCCATCATCTCGCCGATCTCCGCCGGCGACTTCACCACATGAATGCCAGCCGCCGTCATCGCCGCCATCTTGCTGGCCGCCGTACCTTCGCCGCCGCTGATGATCGCGCCCGCATGTCCCATGCGCCGTCCCGGCGGCGCCGTCTGGCCCGCGATGAACCCAACCACCGGCTTCTTCACGTTCTCCTTGATGAACTGCGCCGCCTTCTCCTCCGCCGTTCCGCCGATCTCGCCGATCATGATGATCGCCTCGGTCTCCGGATCGTCGTTCAGCAGCCGCAGCGCATCGATGTGGGTCGTCCCGATGATCGGGTCGCCACCGATGCCGATGGCCGTCGACTGCCCGATGCCGCGCGTCGTCAACTGGTACACCGCCTCATACGTCAGCGTCCCCGAGCGCGACACGATCCCCACCGAACCCTCCTTGTGGATTCGCGCCGGCATGATCCCCACCTTGGCCTTGCCCGGCGAGATCACCCCCGGACAGTTCGGCCCCACCAGCCGCGACTTCGACCGTTTGACGATCTCCCACACCCGCACCATGTCCAGCGTCGGAATGCCCTCCGTGATGCACACGATCAGCGGCAGTCCGCTCGCCTCGGCCTCCAGGACCCCGTCCGCGGCAAACGGCGGCGGCACAAAGATCATGGTCGCATTCGCGCCCGTCTCTTTCACCGCCTCCTCCACCGTGTTGAAGACCGGCCAGCCCTCGTGGGTCGTCCCGCCCTTGCCCGGCGTCACTCCGCCAACCACCTTGGTCCCGTACTCCTCGCAGGCCTTGGCATGGAACGTCCCCTCGCGCCCGGTAATCCCTTGCACAATCAACCGCGTATTTTTATCAACTAGAACTGCCATTTATTTGCCACCCTTCGCAGCCGCAACAGCCAAATCCGCGGCTTCTTTCATCGTTGCGCCAACCTCAAATTTCAATCCCGACTCGGCAAGAA